>JBATIN010000405.1:0-2477 GCA_049667765.1 Flavobacteriaceae bacterium | reverse complement strand
TGATAAGGCGGTGCACTTTACCTTTTATTTTGTTGCCGTTGTTTCTGGCGTGTTGGCCATTCGTGAGCATACCAAAGGCGATGCGGATTTAAAAAGAACACTTATCTATGCCTTGATAGCAATGGTTGTTTTCGGCATAATTATTGAGGTATTACAATATAAATTCACTGTTGATCGAACAGGTGATATCTATGATGGTCTGGCCAATAGCCTTGGCGCATTTGGCGGGTCCTTGGCTGCGAAATTTCTTTTTTCGAGACAAGGATTATTAAATTGGAAACAATAATTGCTTTTTTTACAATTATTTAATTAAATTAGCGAACATTAAAATTGAAAGAATATGGAACCGAAAAAGAATCCGAAAGCTGATTTGACCAAAAACAGTAGCCTTTATTTTGTATTGGGCTTATTTGTTGTAATGTTAGTTACTTACTTCGCTTTCGAATGGAAAACTTATGACAAGACCAATGACTACGACATTTCTATGAATGTTGAAGATATGTTGGATGAAGAAGTTCCGATGACCGAACAGCTAAAGACGCCACCACCGCCACCGCCACCGGCAGCACCTGAGATTATTGAGATTGTAGAAGATGAAGAGGAAGTTGAAGAGACCGTTATCGAATCTACCGAAACAAGCCAAGAAGAAGAAATCATCGAGATCGAAGATGTGGCCGTAGAAGAGGTCGAAGAAGATGTTGATGTGCCTTTTGCTGTTATTGAAGATGTGCCTATTTTTCCAGGCTGTGAAGGCGAAAAAGGAAAAGGTGCTAAAGCGATGCGTGATTGCTTTAATACCATGATTCAAAAACACGTGGTTAAAAACTTCCGATATCCTGAAATTTCACAGGAAATGGGCGTTCAAGGTAAAGTATACGTCAACTTTGTAATTCAGAAAGACGGTAGTATTGGACAAGTTAGAATGCGCGGACCGGATAAAAACCTAGAAGGTGAAGCGGCCAGAATAATCGAGAAGCTTCCTAAAATGACTCCTGGTAAGCAAAGAGGTAGAGCGGTTAGGGTACCGTTTAGCTTGCCGATTACCTTTAAACTGCAATAACATAAAAATTATTTTTTGAAATTAAGCCGGGCCATTCGCCCGGCTTTGTTATTTGTATCTAATGCCTTGTGGTCTAGAAGCACATGTCGATGTTGGTAGTTGAATTAGTGGTTGCTATTCTCCATCTTTTTAGGAAGATTGTATTCTGCAATACGTTGATGCGGTAAAGTATATTTCGGCAAAAAGATAAATAGGATCGAAACTTTGTACAAAAAGCATAGGGAGGTTATCTTTGCAGCCTTATTCAACGGGATAATGAAAACAATGGTAGGGGAAGCGACTGGTAATTTTTGGAGTTTGGCTTTTGCCGATTTCAAAGAGATTACCAAGGCACGACTCGCGATTAGCGTAGTGTTTTCATCCGTTGCGGGTTATTTCCTTGGGGCCTATCAAATAGAATGGAGTGCCATTCTGCTCCTAGCATTTGGGGGGTACTGCATGGTAGGCGCTTCGAATGCCTATAATCAAATTATAGAGAAAGAGCTCGATGCCTTAATGGACCGTACTAAAAATCGTCCTATTCCTTCTGGTAGAATGTCTGTGAACAAAGCATTGGTCTTTGCCGTTGTTTTAACTTTTCTAGGGGTAGTATCCTTATATATTCTGAATCCTAAAACGGCAATGTTCGGCGCTATTTCTATTTTTCTATACACCAGTGCGTATACGCCTTTAAAGACCATTACGCCCCTTGCAGTTTTTATTGGGGCAATACCAGGGGCTATACCCTTTATGCTGGGCTGGGTTGCGGCCACTGACGATTTTGGTATTGAGCCGGGTACGTTGTTCATGATCCAGTTCTTTTGGCAATTCCCACATTTTTGGGCTTTGGCGTGGATGCTCGATGAAGACTATAAGAAGGGGGGCTTTAAAATGCTGCCGACCGGGAAAAAAGATAGGGGTACCGCCCTGCAAATAATAATGTACACCATTTGGATGATCCTAATTTCGGTGATTCCAGCGTTCGGTATTACCGGAAGATTGCACTTGTCCATTCCAGCAGCAGTTCTTGTTTTTATACTGGGGGCCGTAATGTTGATATTTGCATTCAAGTTGTTTGAAAAGCGTGATAATAAATCCGCTAAAAAATTAATGTTGGCTAGTGTAAGCTATATTACCTTAATGCAGATAGTTTACGTAATCGACAAGTTTATATAATTGCTATGGATTTAACACAAGGCACACAGTACGAAAAGAATGGTAGGGCAAAAAAGATGATGCTTTGGTTTGGCATTGTAAGCCTTTTGATGGCTTTTGCCGGATGGACAAGTGCATATATCGTCAGTAGTTCGCGTGAAGACTGGATCAAAGATCTTGAGCTTCCATCTTCATTTTATGTTAGTACCCTGGTCATCATCATTAGTAGCATAACCTATATGTTGGCCTTAAAAGCCATAAAAAAAAACAAGCAGGCAATGTG
>JBATIN010000404.1:0-4721 GCA_049667765.1 Flavobacteriaceae bacterium | reverse complement strand
TTCCGATATTTCTTTTTCATAGCATTCTTTAAATGCACAAAGGAATCGGCCATCGCTGCCCCTTGTCGTTTAAAACAAGAGATTATATATTGAGTTAGTATATATACTTTTTAACTAGATGCAACTTTTACAAAAAGGTTGCGTCTCGGTTGCGATATGAAAAAAGAAACACTAATTTAGCGACCCTAACAAATTAAAAATGAGTTCAGAAAAAGACGCAAAATTAAAGGCTTTAAAACTTACCTTAGATAAGCTTGACAAAACATATGGCAAAGGAGCCGTCATGAAAATGGGCGATAGTGTCGTTCAAGATGTCGAGGTAATTCCTTCCGGATCTTTAGGGCTTGATATTGCGTTGGGCGTTGGGGGCTATCCTAGAGGTAGGGTCATTGAAATTTATGGCCCTGAATCATCAGGAAAGACAACTTTAACTCTTCATGCTATTGCCGAAGCTCAAAAAAACGGTGGTATCGCTGCCTTTATTGATGCGGAGCACGCTTTTGATCGTTTTTATGCCGAAAAATTAGGTGTCGATATCGACAACCTGATTATTTCGCAACCCGATAACGGAGAACAAGGACTAGAAATTGCAGATAATCTTATTCGCTCCGGAGCTATTGATATCGTTGTAATCGATTCAGTTGCGGCCTTGACCCCTAAAAGTGAAATAGAAGGCGAGATGGGCGATTCAAAAATGGGGCTTCATGCCCGTTTGATGTCCCAAGCCTTAAGAAAATTGACTGGTTCAATAAGTAAAACCCATTGTACCGTAATCTTCATTAATCAATTACGTGAAAAAATCGGGGTTATGTTCGGTAATCCTGAAACGACTACCGGTGGTAATGCCCTAAAATTCTATGCTTCCGTTCGTTTGGATATTCGCAGGTCTACTCAAATTAAAAACTCAGATGGAGGGGTAGAAGGTAACAAAACCCGTGTAAAAGTGGTCAAGAACAAGGTGGCACCTCCATTTAAAACCGCTGAATTCGATATCATGTACGGCGAAGGAATATCTAAAGTCGGTGAGATAATCGATCTTGGCGTAGAATATGAAATAATTAAGAAAAGCGGGTCTTGGTTTGCCTATGGCGATACCAAACTAGGTCAAGGCCGCGATGCGGTGAAAGCATTGCTAAATGACAACCCCGAGCTTTTTGAAGAACTTGATAAAAAAATCAGGGATGCGATTAACGCCCTGAAATAAAAATCTCCATTTGTACTTTTAATTTTGCTATCTTAAAACGCAACCTTCTTGCTTGATTTACATCTTGTAAGAAATAGTTGTGCTTATGAGACGGTTGTACGTAATTTTCTTGTCTTTTGTCCTGTTTTTACTCATCAGCGCCTGTAGCTTGAATGATGATGGTATTAACTTTCATTACGAGGCGCTAAAAATTACAAGCGTAGAAATGCCCGAATCTTTTGATCTCCATCAAATCTATACGATTAAGGTGAGTATTATGCGTCCCAATGATTGTACCTTAATCGAAGGCTTCGATGTCACCAAATCTGAACTAACCGTCCGAAATGTTTATGTGATAGGGGCGATACTCGAAAAAACAGATTGCCAAGTAATGGATCAGGAGGTACAGGACACTTTTCAGTTTGAAGTTTTATATAACGAACCCTATCTTTTTCGTTTCTTTACTGGTAACGACTCCAATGGAGAGGCACAATACCTCGAAATTGAAGTTCCTGTGAACGAAGGATAGCAACAAACCAATTATTTACCTCTGGAAGAACTAATTAACAGGTGTAAACAAGGCGATAGACAGGCACAAGAACAACTTTATAGGCAGTATGCCCATATTTTGTTCGGTATCTGTCTCAAATACTCGCACAATAAAATGGAGGCCGAAGACAACCTTCACGATAGCTTTATGACCATTTATGATAAAATAGAACAATACCATGCCAAAGGTTCGTTTGAAGGATGGATGAAGCGAATAACAGTGAATACTATTTTACAGAAATTCAGAAAAGATGAACCTTTAACCCTTGTCACCGAAACGGTTGCAAGTGAGGTAGAAGTGGAGGTCGATACGTGTATTGAGCTTCAAACCTTGCTCTGTTTCATTCAAGAGCTACCGAGTAAGTACCGGGCTACTTTTAACCTATATGTTTTAGATGGATATACCCATAAAGAAATAGGGGAGTTACTTGGCACTTCGATCGGAACATCGAAGTCGAATCTTGCACGGGCAAAGACCATATTAAAAGAAAAAATCGAAACCAAAATTTCCAAAACGATTGTCGGATTATTGATGATCCTTTTTGGTTATCTACTATGACCCTACTATTCATAGTAACAAAATCATTGTAAAATGAGCAAGTTGAACTTAGACGATCTATTTAAAGAAAAATTCAAGGATTTTTCAGAAGTGCCCGACGAAAAGGTTTGGGAAACTATTTCTGCTTCCTTGGATAAAAGGAAGAACAAACGAAGAGTTATCCCTATTTGGTGGAAGTTGGGCGGTATTGCGGCAGCTTTGGCGGTGCTTATTTATGCCGTTGATCCTTTTGGTGTTCCTTCCGAAAATCTACCTAACGTTTCCACGGTCGATAAACCAAACGATATTGTCCCGATGCAATCTCAAGATAAAGAAGGGATAAAAGAGGAGGTTATCGATATACAAGATACTGAAGAGAGCATTGCGACATCCGATACAGAGGTTGAACTGGAAAGCCCCGAAGTAACTAGCCCAAAGACTAACGATAGCAAGCCGAACCACGAATCAGGGATTTCTCAAACTAAAAGGAATCCAGTTGTTTCGAAAAAACCAAAAGCCAATTTGGTACATAACGAAAACAATAATCGCCTTCAAAATGTCAAGGATGTAAATGGCTCAAGCTCCACAATACATACGAACGAACAAGAGGCAGTAGCGGTACAAGAAAAAACTCACGAAAACAACAAGGCACAAGAATACAACGATGCCACCCTAAAAACCGATTCAAAAACAGCTTCAGAAATAGCAATTCAAAAAACGCAATTAGATGTTCTTGATGAAAGCGAGAACGAAGGTTCAGTAAAGAAGTCGATTTTTGATGAAATCGAATCTACAGAAGAGCTTACAGAGGTTTCAAACCCAAGTGAACGATGGTCAGTGGGGGCCAATGTCGCTCCTGTCTATTTCAATTCGTTTGGCGAAGGATCACCGGTGCACTCCAGTTTTGTGCCCAACACTAAGTCGGGTGAAGTCAACTTAAGTTATGGTCTAACAGTCGCATACGCCCTAAACAAAAAACTTAGTATCCGATCTGGAATCAATAAAGTAGACTATGGTTATGACACCAACGAAATAGAATTTGCTACGGCGTTAGGCACATCAAACGCGTTGACTAATAATTCATATGGGAAAATCGAGACCATTGATTATACAACACGTTCGCAGAACCTTATCGTAACCAGTAATGCCGGGCCGGCAATCCCTCAAAAAGAGAGTTTTGCCGCTAGTGACGTGGCGGGCAAGCCCACTTCACGAGAAGGTGCATTGGCCCAACAATTCGGCTATATTGAAGTGCCCGTTGAACTAGACTATGCCCTTATTGATAAGCGCTTAGGTTTCAATTTAATCGGTGGCTTTAGCTCACTTTTTTTAATCGATAATTCCATTTCATTGAATTCAGGAGACTTAACTACTGAAATCGGTAAAGCCAACAATATTAATTCCGTAAATTTTAGCGGTAATTTTGGTTTTGGGGTCAATTACAAACTTTCGTCTAACCTACGATTGAACGTTGAGCCGGTATTAAAATATCAACTCAATACCTTTTCTGGGGGTTGGGGCGATTTTCAACCTTTTTCTGTCGGGGTCTATAGCGGACTACATTTTAAATTTTAAAAAAATCGCTCAGCGATACTTATTTAGAACTGGATAGCAAGCAAATTCAAAAGTAATTTCATTTTTGCTTTGATACTAACTCGTCAAGAATTACTTGGCGTACTTCATCCCTTACATTCGTTTTGTTTATTTCGGTCAAATGTTCCGTTTCAAAAAAACGATGCACTTTGGCCCTTGTCAATCCAGGACCTCCGCTGTAAAAAGTAAAAGGAAATCTTTTTTTATTGTCGTAAAAGGTCATCGGTACTATAGGTATGCCGTGCGCAATGGCCATTTTAAAGGCCCCGTCTTTAAATTCATCTAGAATGATGTGCTCTTCGGGTACGCCCCCTTCCGGAAATATACAAATGCTCAACCCTTGGTTCAATCTTTTTTGGGCCCGTCGATATACCCCCGTTCTACTCTTAGTGTCTTCACGGTCTACCAAAATACAAACGCGTTTGTAGAAAAATCCGAATAAGGGAATTTTGACCAACTCTTTTTTTCCCACAAAAACAAAAGGATTCTTGCTCACATAGAGCATTAACATAATATCAAGCATGCTGGTATGGTTCGCCACCAGCATATAGCTCCTGCTTTTTAGAAGTTTTTGCTCCCAAGTGATTTTAGGGAAACAGCCCATACCATAAAGAATAGGTGTTGCCCAAAGGTATCTGGCCATCCAAAAAAAAAGTGGATACCATTTTTCGTAAAGGGTAAATAGCAATAAAAACGGAAATAAAAGCACGATAGGCAAGGCAACCAAAATATAAAACCAAACACGATATATGGCTTGAACCAATTTTTTAAAAATAGTAAGCATCCCCAAAAGTAGAATTTTTATGTATATTTAAGTTAACCTATAAAACATAAAAACATGGGAATACTATATGCTTT
>JBATIN010000403.1:0-7423 GCA_049667765.1 Flavobacteriaceae bacterium | reverse complement strand
CCACCGAGGCCAACAATTGAAAATGCCGAATACCCGCTTTTTTGCACACTTTCGCGAAGTCGAGCACCGCCAATTTATCTATTTTTATAAATTCTTCCTTGCCCATTTTTGATGGCTGCCCCACCCCTAGGGTGCAGATAGCAGTATGATGGCCCGCTACATAGCTTTTATACGTGGTAGGATCAAATAAATCAACGGTATATTGCCGAACTTTGGCTTCACTTAAGTTTTGAACAGGTCTACGCCCTAATAAGGTAAGCTGGTCAAGCGCGTTATTTTGCAGTAATGTTTTAACGGTCTGCCCACCTACGGCTCCGGTTGCACCGATCATTACCACCTTTGTCGCTTCTGTGTGCTTTTCTCCCATAATTCTGTCATCTAATTAAGCGCCGAAACTAGGAATTTTACTTAACACGCCCTTACCATTTACCCTAAAAGTTTTTGGTATATTTAGGCAGACAAATTAACCACACTACATACAAATGAAAAAATTTCTTGCCTTTTCGATGCTTTTTGCATCCCTCTCCTTAGTTGCACAAGAATTTAAAATGGACCTCGTCCAAGATCTAAAACCTAGAAACATTGGCCCTGGTGGCATGAGCGGGCGTGTAACTGCCATAGATGCCGTGCATGACAACCCCGATGTGATGTTCGTAGGTACCGCTTCGGGCGGACTCTGGAAATCGACATCTGAAGGAATAAAATGGGAACCCGTTTTTGATAAAGAACTGACTTCCTCCATTGGAGCCGTGGCCATTCAACAATCGAACCCTTCGGTTATTTGGGTAGGCACGGGCGAAGGCAATCCTAGAAATAGTCTAAATGGCGGTTTTGGAGTTTACAAATCCTTGGATGGCGGAAAAAGCTGGAAATCCATGGGACTCGAAAAAACTCGCCATATCCACAGAATAAAAATCGACCCGACCGATCCCAATACTGTTTATGTAGGAGCTATTGGCTCGCCTTGGGGCGAACACCCCGAACGTGGTGTTTTTAAGACTACCGATGGTGGCGAAACATGGGAGAAAATACTTTTTGTAAACAATAAGACCGGGGTGGCCGATATGGTAATGGACCCCACCAATCCCAATAAACTCATCGTTGCCATGTGGGAGCACAAACGTGATCCCTGGTTCTTTAACTCAGGTGGTGAAGGCAGTGCCCTGTACATGACCCATGACGGAGGAAAAAATTGGAAAAAATTGACCGAAGAAGACGGATTACCGAAAGGGAATTTAGGCCGAATCGGCGTCGCCATTGCGGCGAATAAGCCGAATATCGTGTACGCTTTGGTTGAAGCAAAAAAGAATGGACTATACAAATCGGAAGATGGTGGTTTTACTTGGAAAAAAATAAACGATTCAGAAGGCATCGCCGAGAGGCCCTTTTATTATTGTGAAATCTATGTAGATCCCCAAAACGAGAATCGCGTCTTCTCGGTGTTCACTTACATACATGTATCCGAAGATGGCGGTAAGAGCTTTACCGAGCTTATGCCTGCCTATCGCGCAGATAATGGCGTACACCCAGACCATCATGCCTGGTGGATCCATCCCAAAAATGGACAATTTATAATGGATGGTAATGACGGGGGCATGAACATTACCAAAGACGGGGGCCAATCATGGCGTTTTATCGGCAACCTGCCCGTAGCACAGTTCTACCATATCAATGTTGACAATGAATTTCCGTACAATGTTTATGGCGGTTTACAGGATAACGGTTCGTGGCGAGGCCCCGCTTACGTATGGAAAGATCAAGGTATTCGCAACAGTTATTGGCAAGAAATCAGTTTTGGCGATGGTTTTGACGTGGTTCCCGACCTAGACGATTCCCGCTATGGGTATACCATGAGTCAACAGGGCTATGTTCAACGGTATGACCATATTACTGGAGACAACTATATCGTACGCCCTACCCCGCCCGATGCGGATACCAAATTACGTTTCAACTGGAATTCGGCCATTGGCCAAGATCCTTTTGATAATAGCACGGTGTACTTCGGAAGTCAGTTCGTGCATAAAAGCACCGATAAAGGCCTTACCTGGGAAGTCATTTCACCCGACCTAACCACCAACGACCCTGAAAAACAAAAACAAAGCGAAAGTGGCGGACTTTCTATGGACGCCACAGGGGCGGAAAACCACACAACCATTTTGGTCATCGAACCTTCACCGCTAGAAAAAGATATGTTATGGGTCGGGTCCGATGATGGCCGGGTACACTATACCCAAAATGGCGGCGCAAATTGGATCGAGGTAACTCAAAATATAAAAAGCTTACCAGCAGGAAGCTGGATACCTCAAATTAAAGCATCTAATAAGAACAAAGGCGAGGCTTTATTGATTGCGAACGATTACCGTAGGTTCAATTATACACCGTATGCCTACCGCACCAAAAACTATGGTAAAACCTGGGAACGTATTGTCGATGGCAACGATGTTCAAAGTTATACCCTGTCTATCGTAGAAGATATTGAAAACCCGAACCTGCTATTTTTAGGAACTGATGATGGACTTTATATCTCATTCGATGCCGGTGTAAAATGGCAAAAATGGACAGAAGGTTTTCCAACCGTTTCCACCAAAGATTTAGTCATTCACCCTCGTGAGCATGATCTGGTACTCGGTACTTTCGGTCGTGCCGTTTGGGTGATGGACGATATTCGTCCGTTAAGGGCTTTGGCCTCCGATAAAACTATTTTGAACAGGGATATAAAGTTGTTCCAACCTCCTACCGCATATCAAGCGGCCTATCAACAACCTACCGGAAGCCGTTTTGGAGCCGATGCCATGTACAACGCCGAAAACAGAAAAGAAGGTGCCATGATTACCTATTACTTGAAAGAAGGAAAAAAGATGGAGGATAAAGCTAAGAATGCAGAAAGCGACTTCAAGGAAGAAAGTGATTCTGAAAATTCCGAAGGAAGCTCGGCTCCAGAAAGTTCAAAGAATGAAGAAACTGAAAATGAGGAAGAAACTGAAACGAAATCAGAAGAGAAAAAGTTGAACGGAGTTCAGAAAAAAGATTCCGTACAATTTGATTTTTATAATGGCGAAAAATTGATCCGTACTTTAAAATACAAGACTCCTGAGAAAGCAGGGTTTCATCGTATCTACTGGCGAATGGATGAAAAAGGGGCAGAACGGCCGTCCCGAAAAATCCGTAAAGACAAGAACGAGCGAGGGGGCGCCAATGTAAAACCCGGAACATACAAAGTAAAAGTCAGCTACGGTGATCAGACCGATGAGGCCATGATCGAAGTGAAATCCGACCCTAGGTTGGAAGTTTCTACTGCAGCAATTACCGAGGTTTAAGAAAACTCAAAAATACTTGAATCGTATACCCAAACAGCGGCCGATGCAGTTCAACAGTTGGTAGAGAGCAAAGCGCTTGCCGAAAAGTATCAAAAAGAACTCAAAGAACTCGACAAAGTAAAATACAAGGACCAAATCAAGGCCTCTACGGCTATTGGGAAGCAATTAGATTCGGTTATCGCCCTATTTTTAGGAAAAGAGGACAAACGCCAAGGAATTACCCGAAACCCAGAAATTACGGTAATGCAACGAATCGGCATGGCAAGTGGTTATGTAGAAAGCCGTAAAAGTGGAATGACCGCCACCGAAAAAAGACTGATGCAATTCGCTGAACAAGAATTAAAAGCAGCCTTGGATAAGACCAATACCTTTTTTAAAGAGGAATGGAACCCTTACCGCGAAGCCATCGAAAAATTGGCGGTATCGCGTTTCATGGAAACGAAAACTTTTAGTTTGGAGTAAAAATGATTGGATGTTAGCAGCGCGCAGTTTGAAGTGTTGTCGAAGCATTATCACACTGAGCCTGTCGAAGGGCCAAATAAGAATAAACATCAACATAAAAACAACACATCATGAAAAAACTTATTATTCCTGTACTTGCAATCGCCCTAATCTCGGCATGTAAAGAAGCACCCAAAAAGACAGAATTAAGTATTGCCGATACCATGAAAACCTACACTATAGAACAGATGATGGATAACGAGGCCATTGGTGGAGGTAGCTTTTCTCCTGATAATAGCAAATTATTGATCTCAAGCAATCGCTCCGGAATATACAATATGTACACTGTACCTGCTACCGGTGGAGAAATGATGCCCATCACACAATCTGATAGCTCTTCGGTTTTTGGAATTTCTTATTTCCCAAAAGACGAGCGGATGCTTTTTAGAATGGATGGCAACGGTGATGAAATCTATCACATTTATTTAAGGGACACTAACGGTAGCTTTAAAGATTTGACTCCTGATAAGGGGGCGCGTGCAAATTTTTATGGCTGGACGAAAGATAAAGAAAGCTTCCTGTACGACTCCAATAAAAGAGACCCACGCTATACGGACCTTTATGAAATGGATCTGGAAACCTTTACACCTAAAATGCTTTATAAAAATGTAGACGGATACTTTATAGGGGGATTGTCGGGCGATAAAAAATTCTTGTCACTTATAAAACCGATCAATACGAATGACTCAGACCTCTATTTATACAATATGGAAAATAAATCGATGGCAAAAATCAATGAAAACCAGAGCGCGAATAGTCCTGCTGACTTTTCACCAGACGGATCGGACCTATATTATACTACTGACGATGGCGGTGAATTTGCACAATTGATGAAATATAACATCGCCAGCAAAACCAAAGAAAAGGTACTGTCCAAAAGTTGGGATATCGCAGGGAGCTACTTTACCGAAAATGGCACCTATCAAGTGACATATATCAACGAAGACGCTAAAAATACCATTGAAATCAAAGATGTGGCCACCGGAAAAAACATTGATCTTCCCACCACTGAAAATATGGACATTACCAATGTTGGGTTTTCCGATGATGAAAAATTAATGACCTTCTACGCAGGAGGTTCGCATACTCCTTCCAATCTGTATGTTTACAACCTTGAAACGAAAGAACAGACCAAACTCACCAATGTCTTGAACAAAGAAATTCAGGCACAAGATTTGGTGAACGCCGAAGTGGTTCGGTACAAATCATTTGATGGCTTGGAAATTCCTGCTATCTATTATAAACCACATCAAGCAACTGCTGAAACAAAAGTACCTGCTTTGGTCTGGGTTCATGGGGGACCGGGCGGACAATCGCGGCAGAATTTCAGTTCTTTCATTCAATATCTGGTAAATCACGGTTATGCCGTATTGGCCGTAAATAATAGGGGTAGCAGTGGATACGGAAAAACATTTTATCAAATGGACGACCTAAATCATGGCGACAAAGATTTAAAGGATTGTGTGGCCGGAAAAGATTGGTTGGCACAACAACCCGAGATCGACGGCGAAAAAATCGGCATCATCGGAGGGTCATATGGCGGATATATGACCATGGCCGCTTTGACCTATACGCCTGAAGAATTTGCAGTCGGGGTCAATCTTTTCGGGGTAACCAATTGGATCCGCACTTTGAGAAGCATCCCTTCTTGGTGGGAAGCACAAAAAGAAGCACTATACAAAGAACTAGGTGACCCTAATAGCGCCGATTCCGTTCGACTTCGTGAAATTTCCCCTTTGTTCCATACCGATAAAGTTACCAAGCCCTTAATTGTACTCCAAGGTTCAAAAGATCCAAGGGTGCTACAGGTAGAGTCGGACGAGATTGTAGCGGGTGTCCGTAAAAACGGAGTTCCTGTCGAATATGTACTTTTTGATGATGAAGGCCACGGTTTCGTGAAAAAGGAAAATCAAATAGAAGCCTATAGCGAGGTTTTAAAATTTTTGGATGTTTATTTAAAAGGAGACAAGGGTACGCCCATTGAAGATGGTGAACCAATGAAAGTTGAATCTGAATAAAAATTTAAATGGTCCCCTCTTTTGAAAAAGAGGGGTGGTTTGGCTTTGCCAAAGTGGGAAGATTGATACGCAAACTTGCTCAGACACTGTTGAGTTTTGTAGTTTTGGACAAAGGTCTGCGCTCTCAATCCCTCCGGCATCTACTAAAGTAGCTGCCATCTCATTTCATACTTCGACTGCACTCAGCATAGGTCTGAAGGGAGGAGCCTAAAAATTAAAAATATGAAGAAAACGTTTACCATAATCCTACTAAGTCTAAGCACAATATTAACAACCGCTCAAGAAAATGGCGAGAACAAACTAGGCTCTTGGCACATGTATTTCGGCACGAATAGAATTTCCGAAAAACTGAGTATACATACCGAGGCTCAGCTTCGTTATTTTGAAAATGGGAAAAACTTTAACCAACTGCTGTTAAGAACAGGATTAAATTATCATATTAATCCCGATGCCATTGCCACCATTGGTTATGGAAATATAACAACTGATGGTAGCTTTGAAGAACTTAGCGGAGAAAAAAACTCTAGGGAACACCGCCTTTTTGAACAGTTTATTTTAAAGAATCAGGTAGGTAAATTTGCTTTTGAACACCGGTACCGTCTAGAACAGCGTTTTATTACTAGCTGGAACCCGTTGCCATCGGACATTTCTCGAAGTAGTACCGAACACAGGGCCAGATATCGACTTCAAGTCACCCTGCCCCTATCTAAAGTTGTCTTTCTGAATTTCTACGACGAGATTTTCCTGAACCTTCAAAACAGCGTTTTCGGTCAAAATAGGCTTTATGGCGCCATCGGATTTCATGTTTTTAAGAATACCAGCGTGCAGGTCGGCTATCTCAAAAATCATTTCGCCACAGCGCATTATGACCGCTTGCAGATAGGCGTTGTTTTTAATCCAGATTTAAGGAAGAAAGCCAAAGACTGAACCCATGATTCAAAGCAGTCCCTTTGACATCACGATTTCCGGAAAGTATTATTCTTTAGTGCTTCCCGAAGAAATCATCACACCCTTTTTAGAAAAAAACATACACCGTGTAAAGGCTACCGCAAGGTTTGAAAACAAGGAAATCAATTTTCACGGTGCTATTCAAAAGCGGAATGACAAGTTCTATATGATCTTCGGCAAGCGCTATCAAAAAGAGCTGGGTATTTATCCGAACGACTATTTTCAGTTACAATTTTTTGAAGACGACTCTGAATACGGTGTAGAAATGCCCGAAGAATTGGAAGCGGTGTTGGCTAGCGATTACGAGGCTTTTGAAATTTTTAAAACCTTTACCGATGGTAAAAAACGAGGTCTTATTTATGGTATTTTGGGCTATAAAAATTCCCAAACCCGCATCGATAAATCGTTACTTTTATGTGAAAACCTAAAACGTGGGGTACGTGATAATAGTCAACTTTTAAAATCATTTTAAACTGGCCTTGAAATGCCTTACTATAATTCTTAACTTTATCTCGAATTTTAAAAAAAGAATACTATGAAAAAAATAATAGGAACAGCCCTCGTATTGGTTTTAATGGCCAATGTTAGCTGTAAAGAAGTAAAAAAAGAAGCCCAAGAAGTTACCGATGAGGTAGAGGC
>JBATIN010000402.1:0-8930 GCA_049667765.1 Flavobacteriaceae bacterium | reverse complement strand
AGGCGCTTTTCTAGGTTTTGAAGTCCGATTCCAGAACCGCTCTTATCTTCCGTTTTTTTAGGAAAATTAGTGTTTTCAACTGAAAATTTAATGGTGCCATCATAACAAGTCATGGTAATATCAATCTGACTTGTTTTAGTAGCGGACACCCCATGTTTAAAAGCATTTTCGATCAACGAAATAAACAATAAAGGTGCAATTCGAATAGGAGTTTCTTCTGATGGAAAACTATAATTGACCATTGTTTTGTCCGATACGCGCAACTTCATGAGATCGATGTATTTTTTCATGAAATCGATTTCTTTTGAAAGTGGTACTAGTTCCATATTCGTTTCATACAGCATATAGCGCATCAGCTTGCTTAAACTATGAATAGACGATTTGGCCTGATCTGGTGAACTATCGACCAAGGAATATATATTGTTCAACGAATTAAAAAAGAAATGCGGTTGTAATTGGTAATGTAAATGTTGCAACTCTGATTGTAGTTTTACATTTTCAGCTTCTTTTCGTTCAGCTTCGGTTTTTACCCACCGCTTGGTACTTTTTACCGCTATTGAAAATAACAAAGGCGCCATATAGGATACCATTTGTATGTAGATAAACATCTTAAAAGGGGGTCCGGAATTTTCACTGTTCGTAGCTCTTCTTCCAACAAGATTTTGAAAAAAAGTATCCTCTATGAATTCCTTTATAAATATAAAAAATACTATGATTATAATATTTACGACTATAAACAAAACGGTCTTTTTATTAAATAAAAACCGATCAATGAGTACAAAATAGTTGAGATAAAAAATGATAGCATAAAACACTATTGGAATCCAAAAATGAGCAATGACTCTATTAATATCTTGTTCTTGCCCGTATGATAATATATAAGGCATACTGAATAAAACAAGCCAAATCAGAAGATGGGTAAAGACGTGTATTTTTATGTTTTTATACATAGCGTTATTTATTCATAACGTAAAGCGGTTATTGGGTCTAGTGCTGATGCTTTTCTTGCAGGATACCAACCAAAAAAGATACCTGTTACCGCACAAACCGCAAATGATATTACAATAGAATACAAAGCAACGCTTGTTGGCCAATTTAAAAACTTTTCAATAAATACGGTAGAACCAAGCCCTAAGATGACTCCTAAGACACCACCTGTAATACTAATTAAAATGGCTTCTATTAAAAACTGCATTAAAATATCGGCTCCCTTACCTCCTACTGCCATTCGTAAGCCAATTTCTTTGGTGCGTTCTTTTACAGAAACATACATAATATTCATAATACCAATTCCTCCAATTAATAATGAAATACTGGCAACGGCTACTAACAGTATCGTTAACATTTCGCTGGTAGAACTAAAAGTTGAAATTAATTCCTCCATAGAACGTACATGAAAATCATCATCTTCGTTATCCATTAATTTGTGTTGTGCACGCAAAATTTCAGTGACTTGTGTGACGGCATCGGGTGCATCATCTTCGCTTACTGCAGAAGCCATGATTTGATTTAAATAATCGATAGCTAAAATACGTTTTTGTACGGTGGTAAATGGTGCGATAACCACATCGTCCTGATCTTGACCAAAGGTATTTTCGCCTTTTTCTTCTAATACTCCAATAACTTTAAACGGAATATTATTGAAGCGAATCATTTGTCCGACAGGGTCTTGACCATCAGGAAACACATTATCGACCACAGTCTGTCCAATTAAAGCCACTTTTGAAGCCGATTTGACTTCAGCATCTGTAAACATACTTCCACTTTGTAAATCCACAACCTTAATGTTAAGATACTCAGGATTTACACCATAAATAGTACTTGGCCAGTTGTTGGAACCATTAATAACCTGGCCCCCACTATTAACCACTGGCGTACTATAGCTTAACAGATCACTTTTTGCTTTAATGACTTCATAATCTTGAAGTGTTAACGTTTGCACGTTACCTCCACTTCCTCTTGCCGGACCTCTATCATCAGCACCAGGTCTGATCGTAATCATGTTAGATCCCATACTCGAAATATTACTTCTAATACTTTCTTTGGAGCCTTCACCAATAGCCAGCATAGCAATGACAGATGCCACACCAATAATGATACCTAACATGGTAAGCAAGGTTCTCATTTTGTTTAGAACAATGGCTTTAAATGCGATTTTTAATAGATTTAAGAGTCTCATAATTAATCGTCTTGTTTAGGTAAATTTGCTAATTCTTCTGCGGCAGATAGCACCTTTTGATTTTTTTTGTCTTGAATAATATTTCCATCTTTTAACACGATGGTTCTATTGCTAAATGAGGCAATATCAGGTTCGTGAGTTACAAATACGATGGTTATGCCCTGTTTATTCAACTCCTGAAAAATAGACATGATTTCGTAGGCCGTTCTTGTGTCCAGATTTCCTGTAGCCTCATCTGCAAGAATCATCACCGGGTTGTTCACCAATGACCTTGCAATAGCCACCCGTTGTTGTTGTCCCCCTGAAAGTTGGGAAGGGGTGTGATCCATTCTATCGGTCAAACCAACCATTTCTATGGCTTTTAAAGCGCTTTCCCTTCGCTCCTCCGAAGATACTTTACTATTATAGAACAAGGGTAATTCTACATTTTCCAAGGCAGAAGTTCTGGGTAATAAATTATAAGATTGAAAGATAAACCCTATTTTTTCGTTTCGTATGGTAGCCAATTGGTTTTTGCTTAAATCCTTCATTTTTACACCATCGATTTCGTAAATACCTGAGGTTGGTTGATCTAAACATCCTAAAATATTCAAAAGAGTACTTTTCCCCGAACCGCTAGAGCCCATTATGGTAACAAACTCGCCTTCATGTATAGTAAAAGAGATTCCCCGTAAAGCGCGTACCGTTTCGGCTCCCATGATAAACTCGCGGGTTAAATCTTCTATTTTTATAATTTCTTTACTCATGGTTACTTTTATTTTTTCTTGCCACCTGGTCTTTGAGGCATAAAAGGGCTTTCGTTTGTCGCTTCTTTTGACATTTCAGATTTACTTACACCCTTTAAGCTGTAGACCAATTTTTCGCCTTCAGCAACACCACTTATAATCTGTACGTGTACGCCGTCACTGGCACCTAATGTCACTGTTTTTGGTAGAATAGCTCCGTTGGCATCCATCACCCATAGGACCGTGTTGTCATTGCCAATACTACTGTCGCCATTCGATAAATTGTGTTGTGCATTATACTCCGCAAAGGTTTGTGTGTTAGGTTTAAAATTAAGCGCTTTAGCCTCAGCAGTTAATACATCTTTAAGTTCTAGCGTATAAATTGAAATGGTGGCTGTTAAACCTGGTTTCAGTTTTAAATCTGGGTTGTCTGCCTTAATCACCACGGTGTAGGTCACTACATTTGAAGTGACCGTTGGGTCTAATCTTACCTGTGTCACGATCCCTTCAAAGATTTCACCTATATAAGCATCTACCGTAAAAGTGACGCGTTGTCCTTCTTTAACTTGTCCTATATCGGCTTCATCCACATCAGCTTCAACCTGCATTTCTTTTAAATCTTGAGCGATCGTAAATAAGGTTGGTGTACTAAAGCTTGCTGCCACGGTTTGCCCTTCGTCTATTGCCCTGGAAAGGACCACACCATCAATGGGTGCAAAGATATCTGCATAACTTAAATTTGTTTTGGCTCTTTGAAGATCGGATAAACGTTGTGTAACGGTACCTTTTGCGGTTTCAAAATTGTATTTTGAATCATCAAAATCCGATTTACTGATCACTTGATTGTCATACAAGGTTTTTTGCCGATCGAAAATGGTTTGCATATAGTTTCTTTGACTCATCCCATTATCATAGGCTGCTTGTGCCTGTATAAGTGCTGCCTTAAGATTTGTTTTGTCCAATTCGGCAATCAATTGCCCTTCGGTCACTATGCTATTATAGTCTACGTATATTTTTTCTACCACTCCGGAAACTTGCGTTCCCACTTCTACTTGTGTGATGGGTTGAATAGTGCCTGTTGCTGTGACCATGGTGGTTACATCGGCTTTTTTAGCGGCTATTGTTTTAGCTTCGATAACAATAGCATCATCACCCCTTAAAATGAAATAAGCAATAATGGCCAGCCCTACTAAAACGATGCTACCTATGATGATATTTTTTTTTGATTTCATTTTTAATTAATTATAGTTTAATGTCGTTTCCTTGATAAAATTGTAATAATTGATGGTATAAAATAGTTAAGTATTTCGCCTGTAAATAGTTTTGTTGTGTGTTGGTATAAGTGTTTTGACTAATCACCAAATCAGTGGTGCTTAAAGCACCTAATTCGTACTTTTTCTGTGCTAATTTGTAAGATTGTTCCGCTGCAGTTTTCGAAGCTTCAGAAGCCATCACTTGTTCTTGGGCCGATAAAGCATTTTGATAGGCGGTTTCTACTTTTTTATACACCTCTTTTTCAGTGCTTTGCTTTTGTATTTCGGCTTTTTCAATATTGATGGTCGCTGCTTGTACAGCTGCTTTGGTCTGATTTCTATTAAAAATTGGAATGCTTAATGCCAAACCCAATCGTTGATTGAAATTCACATCAAACTGATCCGAAAACGGATTGTCATTGATACTTGTGTATCCAGAACCCATACTTCCTGTTAAGGATAAGGTGGGTAAAAATCCGCCTTTTGCAATAGCAAGTTCTTTCTCGTTAACGGCAATATTTAAGTTGCTTGCTTGAATTTCCGGTAAGAAACCTAAAGCCTTGCTATAGACTTCGTTTTTATCAAGTTGAAAGTTGACCAAATCCATAGTATCCTCTATGGTTTGGATTTCAATGGTTTCGAGAGGCGATAATTCCAACAGCTGTTTAAGTGCAATGATATTTTGTTGATAGTCATTTTTTGCAGCAATAACATTGTATTTGTTCGTTGCTGTCTGACTTTGTGCTTCGGTATAGTCACTTAATGCTATGGTTTCAGCATCTAATCGCGCCTTGGCTCTCAGTACTTCTTTTTCTGAAGCTATTAAATTGTTTTCCGCAATTGTAATGCTTTCTTTACTGTAAAGTGTTTGTAAATAGGTTTCCAAAATGTTTAAAACAATATTATTTTTTTCTACCTCTTCTTGAAAAATACTTTGATCAAATAATATTTTATTTTGCTTAATTCGATTATTGATTTGATTTCCTTGAAATAAAGCCACCGAACTATTAATGCCAACATTAGTACTATTGATTTGTTCTGTAACAAAATCACTTGTTATAGGATCTATGGAGTTTCCGTTTGAAAAATTTTGTGATGCATTACCAAACAGATTGGGTAATCTTGAAGATTTGGCTTTGCTATACTCTACTTCTGCACTGTTTTTATTTAAAGAAGCGTCTTTAACCGTAATGTTATGTTCTAAAGCATAATTTATACAATCTTGTAAAGACCATATTTTTGAAGATGAAGTCGAAGCATCTTGTGCAAAGGTTATTTGCATAAAAAGAAAACCAGCTATTATATAATGTAATTTCATTATTGCGCGAATTGAATTTTACACTACAAATGTGAAACGATAGCTACTATTATAAAATAGGAATAGAAGTATGGACCGATTGACTATACAGAAAGGGGTATTTTATCGACGAGATTTTTTGCCACGAATTTTAAAAAGGTGTGATTTAAATTCATTTCAATTTCACCCACATTAAGCTTCCTTCCCACGATAACTATCGGGGTCGGCTCGCATAATAAGTCTATATTCACAAGGTATTTATTGTTTTTTAAAAATGTAACTTACCCATCGTTATATGTGAATAGTTACCGCACATAAAAAGAAACATAATGACCCAATACAAACACATTTTTGAACCCTTGGATCTAGGCTTTACGACCCTGAAAAACCGAATAATAATGGGCTCTATGCACACCGGTTTGGAAGAGCAAAAAAATGGTTTGGAAAGAATTGCCGCCTATTATGCCGAACGGGCAAAAGGTGGGGTCGGTTTGATCGTTACCGGCGGAATTGCCCCTAATATACAGGGATGGACCGGACCCTTTTCGGCTCGAATGAGCTCTAAAAAACACGCAAAACATCATAAAGTGATTACAGATGCCGTGCATAAAGCAGGCGGTAAAATATGTATGCAAATTTTACACGCGGGCCGTTATGGGTATCATCCCTTTGCGGTGGCTCCTTCTGCCATAAAATCCCCTATTTCTCCCTTTAAACCATTTAAACTTAAACCATCGGGTATTAAACGTACCCTACGTGACTTTGTAAATGCCGCTAAATTATCGCTATTAGCGGGCTATGATGGTGTAGAAATAATGGGGTCGGAAGGGTATTTAATCAATCAGTTCATTGCGGAAAGAACGAATAAGCGGACGGACGCTTATGGCGGAAGCTATGAAAACAGAATGCGCTTGGCCATAGAGTTGGTTAAGCAAACCCGTGAAGCTGTGGGAAGGGAGTTTATCATCATCTATCGGTTATCGATGCTTGACCTAGTGGAAAAAGGAAGCACATGGCAAGAAGTTGTCACCTTAGGAAAAGAAATTGAAAAGGCAGGTGCAACGATTATAAATACGGGTATTGGCTGGCATGAAGCGCGGATACCTACCATTGCCACCTCGGTACCAAGGGCCGCATTTACTTGGGTCACAAAAAAAATGAAGGAAGAACTTAGCATTCCCTTAGTGACTTCCAACAGAATAAATATGCCGGAAACGGCGGAAAAGGTACTAGCGGAAGGGCATGCCGATCTAATTTCAATGGCACGGCCGTTTTTAGCGGATCCGGAATGGGTAATTAAAGCGGAAGCGAATAAATCGGATGAAATAAATACATGTATTGGTTGTAATCAAGCGTGTTTAGACCATGTTTTTCAACGGAAAGTAGCCAGCTGCCTGGTAAATCCGAGGGCCTGTCATGAAACCGAACTCAATTACCTTCCCGCGAAAATAAAGAAGAAAATTGCCGTTGTTGGCGCCGGTCCCGCAGGGTTGGCCGCATCCACCATTGCAGCGCAAAGGGGACATGAGGTCACACTTTTTGATGCCGATAAAGAAATAGGAGGTCAATTCAATCTCGCGAAACAAATCCCGGGAAAAGAAGAATTTTACGAAACCATTCGCTATTTCAATACTCAAATCGCTTTACATAAGGTAATCGTAAAATTAAACACCCGTGTAAACGCCGAAGATCTGAAAAACGGCAATTTTGATGAAGTGATTATAGCCACGGGAATCAAGCCCAGATCACCAAAAATTGAAGGCATCGATAACCCAAAAGTACTTAGCTATTTAGATGTGCTAAAATTTAAAAAGCCGGTTGGCTCACGGGTGGCGGTTATAGGTGCAGGTGGCATTGGTTTTGACGTGTCGGAATATTTAGCACATGAAGGAAAAAGTACTTCATTGGATATAGATGCTTGGTTAAAGGAATGGGGTATTGATAAAACCATGCAGGCCCAAAGTGGAATTGAAGGTATTACTGCGGAAGTGCCCCCATCGCCAAGGGAGATTTTCATGTTCAAGCGTAGCAAGGGTAAGTTTGGCGGCAATCTCGGCAAAACTACTGGATGGATCCATCGTGCTACCCTGAAAAAGAAAAATGTGCAATTCATCAATAATGTGAAGTACACTAAAATAGATGATGAAGGCCTGCATTATGTACAAGATGGAGCGCAAAAAGTGTTGGCCGTTGATTCCATTATCATTTGCGCCGGTCAGGTACCATTAAAAGAATTAGTAGTCCCCGTAGAAGCTAATGGCATAAAAGTGCATGTAGTCGGTGGTGCAGATGTCGCCAGCGAATTAGATGCAAAACGAGCCATTAACCAAGCTAGTAGATTAGCCGCTATAATCTAATGCCCATGAACTATAAAAAATGAAAATGCATTGGAAAGCGGTGATAACATTGAATCATAGGATGGAAACGCGTCGAATAGCTAATTTGAACTTCCAAACCTTTGATAAAGTATTTATTTTAAAAATCCTGACGCGGGTAGCCAGTTTCTATATCCTATCTAAAACGGCCTTTTTATAAGACTTTCCAATGGGTAATTTAGCGCCACTTTGCAGTACCATTTGATTTCCATCGATCAATTTTAGTTTATTGAAGTTAATTACGAACGATTTATGTATTTGTATAAAATCATAGGGCAGCTTTTCTAGGAAATCCGTTAGTGTCTGTGGCGTCAGAATCATTGTTTCGGTAAAAATCTTGATATAATTGCCATAGGCTTCTATATAATGGATTTCATCAACATCGATTTTAATGATTTTCTTATCACTTTTCACGAAAATAGAGGTAACGGCTTCCTCCTCATTAATTGCTGTTTCCGTTGCTTTTTGTTGAACTTCTTGCCTTTTTGCAAAACTATCCCGCGCAATTTTTAGCGTGGCCGCCAAAATAAGGGCGAGTATCATGATACCGAAGTAGTTGGTCAACAAGCTCAAATCAATAACCTTATCAGAAACAACATCGGTAATTAATGCTGAAATACATGTAAACACTACTGCATTAGCAGTGAAAAGTCCAATAAAGGCTACTTTTTTCTCTTTTAAAAAAGGGAGGATGATCAGGTTGCTCAAATAAACGGCCGGAGCTAATAAAAGGATAGTAAAAATAGCAGTCCCAACTTTGTTGCCAGGTTGTACCGTAGCAATCAATAGTAGAAAAACAAGACACCATACAAATAGATTCTGTACGGTTTTGTTATTCATCAAGTGCTCGAATGAGGGCATTTACTAAATTGATTTAGACTTTCTGCAATTAAGGAGACTATTTAAATTTTGCCCATAGGGCTTCAATAATCATTGTTTACTGATACAGTAAAGACGTTAGAATGTAAACATTTCTTTTTAGTTGATAAAGTTTTAAACATGATCTCAAGGATTTTCATCATCAAACCGAGTGCGTTCGTCATTCTTTTTTCCCAAAAAGGCAATACTTCATGAAATTTGTTCGACAGAATAATTTAAGCC
>JBATIN010000401.1:0-1597 GCA_049667765.1 Flavobacteriaceae bacterium | reverse complement strand
GGGTATGATGGCGTTCCTATTGACGAATCAAAACGACCCAAGTTAATACCCGGCGGCAAGGAATTGGATTGTAATGGCATGTACCTCATGCCTGGTTTTGTTGACATGCATGGTCATATTGGAGGTTCTGCCCAAGGTGCGGAACCTGATTATGTATTTAGGCTATGGATGGCGCACGGAGTAACCAGCGTTCGTGAACCGGGCGGTCGCGGGGTGGACATATCTCTAGATCTCAAAAGAAAAAGTGAAAAAAACGAAATCGTTGCTCCTCGTATTTTTGCCTATACCGGTTTTGGTCAAACGAGTAAAACGTTTAATCCTTTGAATGATATTCCAATTTCCACGCCAGAACAGGCACGTGAATGGGTTCGTGCCAATGCAAAAAAAGGTGCCGACGGCATTAAGTTCTTCGGGGCAGAACCTGAGATTATGGCTGCGGCACTGGATGAGAATAAGAAATTGGGGCTTGGCTCAGCCTGCCACCATGCACAATTGAGTGTGGCTCGATGGAACGCATTACATTCCGCTAGGGCGGGATTGACCTCTATGGAACATTGGTATGGCCTTCCTGAAGCCTTGTTCGACGACAGAACGGTACAAGATTATCCGTTGGACTACAACTATCAGAATGAGCAACATCGCTTTGAAAACGCAGGAAAACTCTGGGCTCAGGCCGCTGCACCTTATTCAGACCATTGGGAAAATGTAATGACTGAATTATTGGATCTCAAATTTACATTAGACCCAACTTTTAATATCTATGAAGCCAGTCGAGATTTACAACGTGCCCGCCGTGCAGAATGGCATGAAGACTACACGTTACCTTCACTTTGGGAATTCTACCAACCCAGTAAAATATCGCATGGCAGCTATTGGCACGATTGGGGTACGGAGCAAGAAGTTGCATGGCGCAAGAATTTCAGCCTATGGATGACCTTCGTCAATGAATACAAGAATAGAGGAGGTCGTGTGACCACTGGATCAGATTCTGGATTCATTTTCCAGCTATACGGATTTGCCTATATCAGGGAATTGGAATTGCTGCGTGAAGCAGGTTTCCACCCACTAGAGGTTATTCGTTCGGCGACATTGAACGGTGCTGAAGCTTTGGGCATGGGCGATAAAATAGGTTCGGTGGCCATTGGCAAATTAGCTGACTTTGTAGTAGTTGATGCCAATCCCCTTAAAAACCTAAAAGTACTTTACGGAACCGGGGCCGTAAAACTGACTGTTGATAATAAAGTCATACGCGAGGGTGGTGTAAAATATACAATCAAAGATGGAATTATCTATGATGCCAAGGGGTTATTGGCCGAAGTAAAGAAAATGGTCGATGATGAGAAGGCTAAGACTGGTTATAAGATTTTGCAGCCAGGTATTAAAGAATGAATAGTGGGTGCCTATTATAAAAGGCTTGACCAATCTATAACTTCGAACAAAAAAGCCCCACCTCGTCAAAGACAGGTGGGGCTTTTTTTTCTAGTATTATGAGTTCTTACTTTCGTACCCGAACCTTTATGGCTCGCATATCAGTGTTTGGTTTTAGTGAGTTAAAAATCAAACCTCCTATTAAAACTGCAGTAATCAATGTAAATAG
>JBATIN010000400.1:0-5831 GCA_049667765.1 Flavobacteriaceae bacterium | reverse complement strand
ATAATTTGGTTGGAGCAATTCTTAAAAAACTTTCCAGGTGCCGTGGTTATCGTTTCACATGATAAAATGTTTTTAGATAATGTTACTAATAGAACCATCGAGATTTCGTTGGGACGTATCTACGACTTCAATAAACCCTATTCAAAATATCTGACGCTGCGGAATGAAATAAAGCAGCAACAACTCAACGCACAAAAAAATCAAGAAAAGGAAATTCAACAGGCAGAGCGCTTGATCGAAAAATTCAGGGCCAAGAGTACAAAGGCCTCCATGGCGCAATCGCTCATAAAAAAGTTGGATAAAATTGAGCGTATAGAGGTTGATGAAGATGATAATAGTGTTATGAACCTTCGTTTTCCTATTTCGATAACTCCTGGTAAGGTGGTTACCGAAATTGAAAACTTATCGAAGCGATACGGAGACCACAAGGTGCTTGAAAACATTTCCCTATTAATTGAGCGAGACACCAAAACAGCATTCGTAGGTCAGAATGGCCAAGGAAAATCTACATTGGCCAAGATAATGGTGGGCGAGATTCAGTTTACAGGTCATTTGAAACTGGGGCACAATGTACAAATCGGGTATTTTGCCCAAAACCAGGCCGAGTATCTTGATGGAAATAAGACCGTTTTAGATACTATGGTTGATGCTGCCAATGAAAAAAACCGCAGTAAAGTTAGGGATATATTAGGCTCGTTTCTTTTTCGGGGCGATGAGGTAGAAAAGTATGTGAAAGTACTCTCGGGGGGCGAACGTAATCGGTTGGCCCTGGCAAAAATGTTATTACAGCCGTTCAATGTCTTGGTTATGGATGAACCTACCAACCATTTGGATATTAAATCTAAAAACGTACTAAAACAAGCATTACAGAACTTTGAAGGCACCTTGATCTTGGTTTCGCATGATCGTGATTTTCTTCAGGGCTTAACGAACAAGGTCTATGAATTCAAGAACAGAACTATCAAAGAATATCTGGGCGATATCGATTTTTATTTAGAACAAAGAAAGGTAGAAGACTTTAGGGCCATTGAAAAGAAAGAACAGAAAACTACAAATGAAAAAAAAGAAACAGGCAACGAAAAAGGGACCTCTTTTAAAGACCAGAAAGCAGTAAAATCGATAAAGAACAAATTGAGCGCTGTAGAAAGCAATATTGCTTCCGTAGAGAAAGAAATAGCAGAAATCGACCATGAACTGCTCATGAATTATGATGCTACTATCGCCAAGCACAATTTTTTTGAAAACTATCAGAAAAAAAAGAAGGAGTTGGAAAAGCTAATGAAAAATTGGGAAAACCTGACATTGGACCTTGAAAAGATAGATGGCTAGACGTCATAAATAGTGCTGGTTACTTTACACCACAAAAAAATGGACTTTCACAACAAAAGCGGGCAGTTGGTCGACATTTTTTGATTTTAATCTATAGTTTAGCGATATTTGTAGGATAAATCTGAGATAATTATATTTTGCATACTTCCAGATTTTAAAATGAATTTAAACAATGAGATTATGAGAAATCGGTTTTCTTTTTTAATCGTCTTTTTAATTTGTGCTACGCTTTTTGCCAAAGTGCCCAAAATTGAAGTGGATGCACTATTGGACCTGTATGAAAGTACCAATGGAAAACATTGGATCAGAACATGGGATTTAAAAGCACCTATTGCCGATTGGTATGGTGTAAAAGTAGTAGATGATCATGTGGTTGAGATCAATTTGTTCAGAAATAATCTCATGGGGGCCTTGCCAAAGACCTTGGGCAACCTATCGCATTTAAACATGCTCAATCTGGCGTTTAACAATATTACGGGTGAGCTGCCCGAAGGCATGGTACAATTGGAAAACCTTAAAGTATTGAAATTAGAAATGAACAAAATTAGAGGTGAGCTGCCCGAGACGATTGGTGCATTGGCGAGCCTTGAAGAATTGACGGCATTCAATAATTTCATTTCTGGTAACATTCCTGAAGGCATTGGAGAAATCAGTAATTTAAAGATATTGAACTTGTCAAGTAATGCGCTTTCAGGCGAGATACCAAATTCCTTGGGCGATTTGTCTTCCTTGGAAAGTTTAGGCCTATTTGAAAATTCGTTGCACGGTTTCATCCCCAGGGAAATCGGCAAGTTGGTAAAAATGAAAGAACTTGTTCTGGCAAACAATCAATTGAGTGGGGCTATACCCGAAGAGTTTGGGCAATTGGCCAGTTTAGAGGTATTTCAAATTCAGAACAATCAGTTCAATTCATTCGATAATTTACAACTTATGGATGCTAAACAGTTTTTGGTATTCGATTATGATGGTTCTGACATTAAGGTTGATTTTAAAGATATTAATTTCAGTAATTCAAGAATGGCCGATACCAAATTTGAAGACGATATAGATCATTAATTAATTGTCTATTACTGGTTAGATTGGCAAGAGTTTTAGAAAAAAGGGATGCACATTTGCATCCCTTTTTTTAATTTATTTAGGCATGGTTATTTTAAGATATATTTAACTATTCTCGCTTAAACCAATAGTTAGTTTTGCAGTCTTAGTTTTTTATTTAACTACCCAACAAATTTTATGGATACAAGAAAAATTATACTTTCCGTTTTAGGTGTATTACTTATAGTGGGTGGTTTTTTCGGCGCCAAGGCGATTATTGACAATAAAAAGAGCTTTATACCCAAGGCCAATAAGGTGGTAAAAACTGTATTTACCGAAGTTGTACAGAATGGCACCGTGCCCATTGTAGTGCCGGCGAACGGGAACCTTACCGCTAAAAACCGGGTTGAATTATATGCTGAGGTTCAAGGGGTTTTTAGAAAGGGCAGCCAACTATTTAAAACTGGCGAACGTTATAAAAAAGGAGAATCGATCATACAGATCGATGCCTCAGAATATGCCGCAAGTGTACAGTCCGCCAAAAGTAACCTTTACAATCAGTTGACATCGATTATGCCGGATCTTCGGTTAGATTACCCTGAAATATTCCCAAAATGGGAAGAGTACCTTAATGGGTTCGATATGGCAAAGGTTACACCGTCGCTGCCAGAAATGACAACGGAAAAAGAAAAATTTTTTATTAGTGGTCGGGGCATTCTTACCAGTTTCTACAATGTAAAGAACTTAGAACAGCGCTTGTCTAAATACCGTATCTCGGCGCCGTTTAATGGCGTATTGACAGAAACCTTGGTGACCGAAGGTACTTTGGTGCGTTCAGGTCAAAAGCTTGGCGAATTTATCAATACCGAAGTCTACGAACTCGAAGTTTCGGTCAGTAAAACATTTAGTGATCTTTTAAAGGTCGGCGAAAGCGTAGAGCTTTCGGCCCTAGACGGTTCAAAAACCTACAAGGGCAAGGTGGCCCGAGTCAACGGCAGGGTGGATCAGGCCTCCCAAACTATTCAGGCCTTCATAGAAGTGAACGATAATACTTTGCGCGAGGGCATGTATCTTGAAGCGCAGTTAGATGCAAAGAATGAAACCGATGCCATTGAAATCGATAGAAACTTGTTGCTCGAAGGCGATAAAATTTTCGTAGTAAGAGACACCATTTTGGATATGATCGATGTGAAACCGGTTTATTTTACCGACAAGACCGTAGTCGTCAAAGAGGTGCCCAATGGTACTACCATTATGTCTAAGCCGTTGTTAGGTGCTTACACGGGTATGGCCGTCAAGGTCTATGTAAGTAAAACAGCTAATACGGAAGGATAATGCGTAAAATAATCGAGTATTTTATAAGGTACCATGTAGCGGTCAACGTTATCGTAATCGCTTTTGCGGTATTTGGCATTTTTGGGGCAAAATCGTTAAAGTCCTCCTTTTTTCCCTTAACCGATTCAAAAAACATATCCATTGCCATTACCTATCCCGGCGCTTCTCCTCAAGAGGTGGAAGAAGGCATAGTGTTAAAAATCGAGGATAATTTAAAAGGATTGCAAGGCGTAGATCGGGTAACCTCTACATCCCGCGAAAACAGCGGTACCATCAATGTAGAAATCGAAAAAGGACGTGATATCGATTTCATGCTGCTCGAAGTGAAAAATGCGGTCGATAGGGTGCCCACCTTTCCAACGGGTATGGAACCCCTGATCGTTTCGAAGCTTGAAGCGGTCCGCCATACCATTAGTTTTGCTATAAGCGGGGAACATATACCCTTAGCGACTATAAAACAGATCGGGCGGCAAATTGAAAACGATATTCGGGCCATTGAAGGTATTTCACAGATCCAAATATCGGGTTACCCTCAGGAAGAAATTGAAATAGCGGTCAACGAAAACAATTTGTTGGCTTATAATATCTCTTTTACAGAGGTGGCCACCGCGGTGGGCAATTCCAATATTTTGGTAACCGGGGGTAATATAAAGACCGATGCAGAGGAGTATCTGATACGGGCCAATAATCGCTCGTACTATGGTGATGAGCTTTCCAATATCATTGTTAGAGCCGATGCTTCGGGCCGAACAGTTCGGCTAAAAGATGTGGCTGCCATACGCGATCGTTTTTCCGAGTCGCCGAATGCCTCTTTTTTTGATGGAAATCTTTCAGTAAATGTTTCTATTACCAGTACCAACACCGAAGACCTTATTACTTCGGCAGACAAGGTTAAGGCCTATGTTGAAGAGTTTAATCAAAAATATGACAATGTAAAACTGAGTGTGGTCAGTGACCAATCTGAAACACTGAACGGTAGAACAAGATTATTGGTCATGAATGCATGGCAAGGAATGTTGTTGGTTTTGATTTTCCTTTCCCTGTTCTTAAATACCCGTTTGGCATTCTGGGTCGCTTTTGGCTTGCCTATAGCTTTTTTGGGGATGTTTGTTTTTGCCGGTTTTTTTGATGTTACGATCAATGTACTTTCGCTTTTTGGAATGATTATCGTTATAGGAATTTTAGTGGACGATGGTATCGTAATCGCTGAAAATATTTACCAGCATTATGAAAAGGGCAAGTCGCCATATCAAGCTGCGGTCGATGGTACATTAGAGGTATTGCCCCCGATCATATCGGCTATTATAACAACAATTTTGGCCTTTTCAATATTTCTGTTCTTAGACAGTAGAATAGGGGAGTTCTTTGGCGAGGTATCGGTAATTGTTATTTTGACCTTGGTCGTTTCATTGGTAGAGGCCCTTATAATTTTGCCAGCGCATTTGGCACATTCCAAAGCCTTGCAACCCTTGGATAAGACACCAAAAGAAGGTTTTGCCAAAGTATTTGCCAAACTAAGGGTGTTTAATGAAATGGGCGACCGATTTATGGCATGGATGCGTGATACACTTTATGCGCCGGTCTTGAAATTTGCTTTGCGATACAAATTATTGGCATTTGGTATTTTTGCCATGGCATTGATGCTTTCGTTAGGCGCAGTAGGAGGTGGTATCGTGCGAACGGCATTTTTTCCCAGAGTTGCTAGTGACAGGGTACAGATCGATCTATTAATGCCCAATGGCACTAATGAAAAAATTACCGACTCGATTATTTCAATTATTGAAGAAAAAGCCAAAATCGTAAATCAAGAACTAACCGATGAATACTTAAAAGGTACGGACAAGGTGCTTTTTGAAAACGTGATAAAACAGCTTGGTCCGGGTACTTCTACAGCATCATTAACTATTAATCTATTGCCAGGGGAAGAACGGCCAGATGAAATCGCAGCCGACTTGGTAACAAGCCGATTAGAAGAATTGGTAGGCCCGGTAATTGGAGTAGAAAGCTTAATTTATGGATCAGGAGGAAACTTTGGGGGTTCACCTGTTTCGGTATCGTTGTTGGGCAATAATATCGATGAATTAAAAGCGGCCAAGGTAGAGCTTAAGCAGGCCTTGCAGAATAATCCCACC
>JBATIN010000399.1:0-5592 GCA_049667765.1 Flavobacteriaceae bacterium | reverse complement strand
AGAATAATACCCAAAATGGTCACAGGCCAAAACCAGGGATGATTTTCATTTTTAAAAGCCTGATATAAGACTACTGGCGCCAAAAACATAAGACCAATGGTATAGGCTGCATATTTAATTCCTTTGATCAATACCTCTTTGTCGGTTCTCATGAAGTTTTTTATAAATGAGGTTTAATTTTCAACAATTTCTAGCGTTTCGGTATAGGTTTGGCAGATGGCAAAAAATCCTAATGCGAAATTTTCGGAATCGGTGAGATTAACAATGTTCCCTTTTACAGTTGCAGAAGGCGTTTGGAATGGACCTTGATCACCACCACTTTGAACGATAACTTGGTTCATATAATTGTAAAGTTGCTCGTTGACCCCAATAAGACTGATATCTAGTTCCATTTGAGGTTTTAAGTCTTGATCGTAGAAATAAGAAAACCGAAACGATTGTCCCGGGTAAAAGGTGTCTTCAGAGACCAAATACTGATTAAAATCGAAATCAAAAAGATAAAAATCCGTTCGATCCGGGGCATCGGTGAACGAGAGGATAATTTCTGTTTCATTTCCGGTAAATAATGTTGTGGTGCCTTGTTGCAGGGTGTCGATAGGTACCGTGGGCACAAAGGTGGTTTCGGCTACATACGATTGTTCATTGTAATCGATTGAGAGACGCAATTGGCCTTGCGTCAACCGTATTGTAGGTACTTCGGCCTTATAAATACCAGAACCTGCCACTTCTTGTGTTAATACAAAACTAAGGTTGGCTTCTATATTTACTAAAGATATGGCGGTCAACTGGGCAGGGGAGATTTCTTCAAAAAAAGAACTAGTTTCAGAAGCTTTTACGGTAACAATAGTCGTAGTTTGATCTAAATTATCCATTCTGACGATGGCATCAATTACCAACCGAGGAGCATCGGTAGGTACTTCAACTTCGATTACATCTTGACATCCATAGATGAAGGCAAGAAGTACAAAGAGCAGGCTATTTTTTTTCATCTATTACAATTTAAAATTATAGGTTACTGCCGGCACCATACCAAATATAGAGGTACGAACAGCTTCATTGACCCCGGTATCTTGATTGCGGCCAAAACTTATCGATGCTGCATTTCTTCTGTTATAGGCATTATAAATGCTAAAGACCCATTCGCCTTGCCATTTTCTGTTTTTATTCTTTCGGGGTGTTAATGTGGCGGACAGGTCTAGTCGATGGTAGGCGGGTAACCGTTCGGCATTCCGTAAACCGTAATATGGAATGGTCAAACCTTGAAATTCGAATTGCCCGATCGGATAGTTTGTTGGTTGCCCTGTTTGAAATACGAAATTGGTATTGAAATTCCATTTTTCATTTAGATCGTAACTAGCATATATTGAAATGTCATGGGTTTTATCATACGGAGTATTATACCAAGCCCCGTTGTTTATGCCTACCTCTTCGGCGGTTCTTCCTGGGGTACGCTGTTCAGATTTTGATAGGGTATAGGCAAACCAGCCTTGAAATTTTCCTTCATTTTTTCGCAGGAGAAGTTCAAGTCCATAGGCACGGGCCTCCCCGTTTAGAATCACCTGTTCAATAGCATCGTTGGCGATCAAGTTTGCCCCGTCGATATAATCGATGCGGTTCTGAATGTTTTTGTAGAACATTTCAGTTTCGAAGGAATACGCCCCGTTCTTCACATTTTTAAAATAGCCGAGGGCATATTGGTCTAAGAGCTGTGGTTTTACGAAGGGCCCACTGGGGGTCCAAACGTCCAATGGGGTAGGGGAATTTGTGTTGGAAAGCAAGTGAAGGTATTGTGCTAGCCGCGTATAGCTTGCCTTGAACGAACTAGCGTCGTTGATTGAATAGGCAAGTGATGCCCTAGGTTCAAAATTAGAAAAGGTAGCGAGACTACCTTTTCTTCCGGGATCAATGGTTTCCAGGGGCGTACCTTCTTGGTAGATTTTCAGCGTAGGATCGTAGTAAACAGGTTCGTCGTTTGTATATACGTTTAGCTCATCTTGTCCCAAGCGTATAAAATTGCTAAAACGAAGACCATAGCCAAGACTCAATCTTGGGGTAATGTCGTGTTCTACATCAATATAGGCAGCAAATTCGTTGGCGTACTTTTGCATCAATTGTTCTTCAACAATACCCGAAGTAGCGTTGCTAGGTGCTATTTTTCCAGGATTGAACCGATAATACACATTGTTGATCCCATAATTGATTTGAAGTTTATCGCTTACGTAATTTTTAAGGTCGTATTTCACATTGAAATTTTGGATGCCCGAATTCCAATTGAATCCTACAAAATCGAGTTTAAGACCATAGTAATAATCCGAATAGATCAATGAGAGGTTAGAGAACAGTTTGTCTGAGAACAAGTGGTTCCACCTAAAATTACCGAGGGCATTGCCATAGGTATTTACAAAACTCTCGCTAATGCCAAAAACATCCCTGCCAAAATATCCAGATAGAAAAATACTGTTCTTATCATTAATATTATAATTGATCTTGGTGTTCAAGTCATAAAAATACGCCGTATTGTCTTGGTTGAACAGAGGTAGAAAAAGATGGGCATAAGAGCCACGACCTCCAATTAAGAAGGCGGCCTTGTTTTTTAGGATTGGCCCTTCAAGTAGCAAACGGCTCGCTACGGCACCGATGCCGCCATTTGCCTTGAACGTTTTACTGTTACCCTCTTTCTGAAAAATATCTAGCACTGATGAGACCCGACCCCCGTACCTTGCCGGAATACCGCCCTTGTATAGTTTGATGTCTTTTATCGCATCAGGATTAAAGACCGAAAAGAAACCGAATAAATGCGATGAGTTGAAGATTATCGCTTCATCAAGAAGTATCAAATTCTGGTCGACGGCCCCACCACGCACATTAAAACCCGAGGCGCCTTCCCCGGCATTGGTGACTCCTGGCAGCAAAAGAATAGACTTGATGACATCTGCCTCTCCAAGAATTACAGGAATTTTTTTAATCGTCGCCGCCGACATGGTATTAACACTCATTTGTGGCTTACGAACATCCATTTTTTCCACATCGTCGGTAACGACAATCTCATCTAATTGTTCTGCTTCTTCGGTCAACTGAAAATTGACTTTTATGTTTTCGGTAAGCGAAATTTGTTGAACAACATCGCTAAAACCCAAATAGCTTACTTGTACTTGATAATCTCCCTCGGGCAAGGTAATCGAATAAAAACCGTACTCATTTGTGGTAACGCCTGTACGCAGTGCTTGTACTGCAATGGTAACCCCGATCAAAGTTTCGTTACTGGCCGCTTCGGAAACCGTACCGCTTAAGGTAAAACGTTGTTGGGCGTACGTGGTGGTTATGGAAAAAAATAAAAATACCAGGGCAATTAGGTTGCGGTGGTTCATGAATTGCAATTTTTGCTAAAAGTAGGTAGAAAAAAAGTCGTTGTAAAACCGTTAACATATATTTAAAATAAAAAACCCTTGCAGCTGCAAAGGTCTTTATTCGGTTTACCGTTTGTTTTAAATGCTTTCTAAAATTTTATTTAGAGTGCCGCTTGGCCGCATGGCTATGGCCATTAGCTTATCATCAGGTTTGTAATAGCCTCCAATATTTTGGGGGCTGCCTTGAGCGGCTTTTAGTTCATTGACAATCGTTGTCTCATTGGTTTCCATTGTTGTAGCGACTTCGTTAAAAATTCGCTTAAGCTCTGCGTCTTTGTTCTGGGCGGCCAAGGCTTGCGCCCAATACATGGCCAAATAAAAATGACTTCCCCTGGTGTCCAATTCCATTACCTTTCGCGAAGGTGACTTATCATTATCCAAGAATTTTTCAGTAGCACTGTCAAGGGCATCACCAAGTATTTTAGCTTTTTCATTATTGTTTTTTTCACCATAAAATTCTAAGGAAACACCTAGGGCCAAAAACTCTCCTAACGAATCCCATCGTAAATGACCTTCATCTAAAAATTGCTCTACGTGCTTAGGGGCAGAACCTCCGGCTCCGGTTTCAAAAAGTCCGCCTCCGTTCATTAACGGTACTATAGATAGCATTTTTGCGCTAGTTCCTACTTCTAAAATAGGAAAGAGATCGGTTAAATAATCTCGTAGTACATTACCTGAAACTGAAATAGTGTCTTGACCATCCTTTAAGCGGCGTAAGGTGAACTTGGTAGCTTCTATGGGAGACAAGATCTGAATCTCAAGACCTGTGGTGTCATAATCTTTTAGGTAGGTAGTTACTTTTTTGATCAATTCACGGTCGTGGGCCCTTTCTGTATCTAGCCAGAATACCGTAGGGACTTTAGTTGCTACAGCACGGGAAACGGCCAATTTAACCCAGTCCCGAATAGGAGCGTCCTTTACTTGGCACATGCGCCAAATATCTCCATTTTCAACGGCATGCTCAATGAGTGTTTTTCCCGAATTTAGGTCAACAACTTTTACGATTCCATTATCGTTAATTTCAAAAGTTTTATCGTGTGATCCATACTCTTCGGCTTTTTGTGCCATCAATCCCACGTTGGGTACCGTACCCATAGTTCTTGGATCAAAAGCTCCATGTTCTCTGCAAAAATCGATTGTTGCAGTATAAATCCCTGCATAACTACTATCGGGAATTACAGCCTTGGTGTCTTGCGCTTTGCCTTCGGCGTTCCACATTTTGCCTGAATTTCGTATCATGGCCGGCATGGAAGCATCTATAATAACATCACTAGGTACATGAAGGTTGGTAATGCCTTTATCCGAATTCACCATGGCCAATTCTGGTCCTTGATGCATGGCTTTTTCAATATCGGCAAGTATTTCTTTTTTCTTGGTTTCCGGTAACTCATTTAACTTCCCCAAAATAGTTTCTAGACCATTATTGGCATTGATGCCTATAGCCTCTAATGTTGCTTTATGCTTCTCAAATACCGTTTTAAAATAGGCTTTAACGGCGTGACCGAAAATAATAGGATCGGAGACCTTCATCATCGTGGCCTTCATGTGTAAAGAAAACAAAACCCCTTTTGCCTTGGCATCGACTAGTTGGTCATTTAAAAAACTGACCAAGGCCTTTTTGCTCATTATCGTGGCATCGATTATTTCACCATCCAATAAGGCTATTTTGTCTTTTAGAATGGTTTTTGAACCATCATTTTTAACCAATTCAATTTTTATTGCTGTTGCATGGTCTAAGGTCACCGATTTTTCGTTTGCCTTAAAATCACCATGTTCCATAGTGGCTACATGGGTTTTAGAAGTAGTACTCCAAGCCCCCATGGAGTGTGGGTTTTTCATGGCATAATTCTTCACTGCCCTTGGCGCCCTTCGATCCGAATTCCCTTCTCGGAGTACAGGGTTTACCGCACTACCTTTTATCTTGTCGTACTTTGATCGAATCTCTTTTTCAGCATCGTTCTTCGGTTCATCGGGATAGTTGGGAAGCGCATACCCTTTTTCTTGCAATTCGGTAATCGCTTCTTTCAGTTGAGGTATGGAAGCACTAATATTTGGTAATTTGATGATATTGGCATCAGGGCTTTTTGCCATATTGCCCAGCTCATCAAGGTCGTTCTTAATTCTTTGTGATTCTTTTAAAACGTCGGCGAAAGTCGCAATGATCCTACCCGATAGGGAAATATCT
>JBATIN010000398.1:0-3203 GCA_049667765.1 Flavobacteriaceae bacterium | reverse complement strand
GGTGTATGCCACAGACCCCGCCTTTGTAGCGGCCTACAATAACAAGGCAACTCTGGTAAAAGCATCTGAATTAAAACAGATGAGTGGCCTTAAAAACCCGAATATGGTTTTAGGTGTTTTTATTATTCCACAACCTAAAACGGTAGATTTTAAAGATTGGGTGCTTGTTTTAGACGACGTTCGCGATCCTGGAAATTTGGGCACTATAATACGTTTGTGCGATTGGTTCGGCATTAAACATCTTGTCTGTTCGCCGAATACGGTCGATTGCTACAACCCAAAAGTTTTACAGGCCACAATGGGCTCGGTTGCCAAGGTCAATATTGTTTATACGGGTCTTGCTACATTTTTAAAATCGGTACAGGTGACTATTTATGGTGGTTTTATGAACGGAGTAGCGGTCTATGGATCATCATTACCTGAAAAAGGTGTTTTGATCATGGGTAATGAGGCGAATGGGATATCGGAAGAAATCGAAGCCTTGGTGGCCCATAAAATAAGCATTCCCCAGTTTGGTGATAAAACGGCAGAAAGTTTGAACGTAGCTACTGCTACGGCCATACTTTTGAACGAGGTTCGAAGAAAATAAGTTGGGCGATTTACTCGAAGGTAAAATTGATAAAGATACCGCGGGTGCGCATAGCGTCTAAATTACCTGTCCATGGGCTGTTGGGTTCTACATCTCGCACCAATTCATCGCTAATGGCGAATACGCCTCTTATCGACGGACTAAACTTGAAGTATTCTAGATAAAAATCGATACCGAAACCTAGTTCATAGTTATAGACCCATTTCTTCATTCTAAAGGTGCCTGCAGAGTTGTCGTCGACACTACTTTCGTTACTTCCTAAATTTAAGGACATTGAGCCACCACCGACAACGAATGGTTTCCAGTTTCCAAAACGTTTAGTGCTTACTTTTAACACCAGAGGAAAGTTGATATAGGTAGATTTTACTTCCCGTATCGTATTTCTTTTGATATCGTCTTCCCCAATAAATCCGGGAAAATTTAAAACTCTAGAATTGTAGAGTAGTCCGGGTTCAAATCGAAGGTCCAAAAATTGGTTTAAACGCATTTCACCTATCAGCCCTACATTGAAACCGGTAGATTGATCTACAAGAATATCGTCTGTATTGTTTTTATAATCGAACTTGAAATCGTAACGGTTAAAGCCCAAATAGTAGCCATAATTAAAAAGAGGCTCATCTTCGTTCTCTAGGTTCAAAATAGGGTTCTCCTTGAACTGAGCCTGCGAAATTTGGCCAACACATAGGGTTAGGACAATGAGAAAAAGTAGCTTCTTCATTCACGAATTGTATTATTGCCGTTCATTGTTGGTGTACAATATTGCGGTCTCGAATTCTTACGATTGCCCGTTTTGGGCCTTTGTTGCAACATAGATAGTGGCCACCCCTAAGGTCTGAGGCCTATTCTCTACCTCTATAAACCCGATTTTGAGCAAAATATTGTTGAAGTTTTCACCATGCGGAAAAGCCGATGCTGATTCACACAAATAGGCATAGGCCGAAGTGTCGTTTGAAAAAATTCGCCCAATTACTGGAAGTATGTACTTGGTGTATAGGCTATAACCTTGTTTAAAGGGTGTTTTTGTGGGCACTGAGGTCTCTAGTACTACAAAAGTGCCCGCAGGGCGAAGTACCCGATAGATTTCCGATAGGCCTTTATCCAAAGTTTCAAAGTTGCGAACACCGAAAGCGACCGTGACCGCATCAAATGAATTCGTCTCAAAGGGAAGCTGTTCACTATCTCCAATGACCATTTCAATGGTGTTGCCAAGTTTTTTTTCGTTTACCTTTTTTCTTCCGATGTCAAGCATGCCCGATGAAATATCTAATCCCACAATTTTTTCAGCACCGGTTTTCACCAAGTTTATGGCCAAGTCTCCCGTGCCCGTTGCTATATCTAAAATGGTAATTGGCCTTTTTTTCTTTAGAATATTCACTACCCTTTTACGCCATTTAATATCGATGCCGAACGAAATTACGCGGTTCAGTCCGTCATAATTATCGCTAATAGCATCGAACATTTGGGTGACCTGTTCTTTTTTGCCTAGTGTAGAATTTTTATACGGAGTTACTTTTTTTGGCATTTTGGTTACTTTTAGGCAAAGATACAATATGGCTTCATTGGATTAAAGCTGCAGGCTATTTTAAAGGATGGACTAGCGCGCTTTTACTTCACAATTTTAAAGGGCAACCGAATTAAATTATGTAGTTTTGTGACGCATTTGATTGCAAATATGTTACTAAATGAGCTGTATTAAGCTATTTTGTGTCTCCTTGACGCTTCTTTCAGATACATGTATGGGAATGATTTTTCCAGACAGAAAACACAACTTACGTACTAGATGAAAATAATAATTGCTGGCGCAGGTGAGGTTGGCTTCCATTTGGCCAAATTACTTTCATATGAATCGCAAGATATTACCTTGATCGACACGGCCAAAGAAAGTTTAGCTTATGCAGATAGTCATTTGGATATCAGGGTATTGCGTGGCGATGCTACTTCTATTTCGGTACTGAACGATGCCCAAGTAGATAAATCAGATTTGGTTATTGGGGTAACGTCTTCTGAAACGACGAATATTACCTTATGTATGATGGCCAAACAATTGGGCAGTAAACGTACAATTGCCCGAATTTCGAATACTGAGTTCATTGAAAATAAAGATGTCATTAAATTTTCCGAACTTGGAATAGATGAATTGATTTCGCCAGAAGAGTTGGCGGCTACGGAGATTCAATTGTTGTTAAATAAATCGGCCTTTAACGATACCTACGAGTTTGAAGATGGTAAACTGATCATGATCGGTGTCTCATTAGAAAAAACGGCACCATTTGTAGGTAAAATGGTGAAAGAAGCGGCCACCATATTTCCAGAACTTCATTTTATGCCCATCGCGTTACAGCGGTTGGGTACCCAATATACCGTAATACCTCGTGGCGATACCGTATTTAAGGAAGGTGATAAAGTATATTTCATTACCGTTAAAGAAGGTGTTGATGAGTTGTACAAGTTGACGGGTAAAAAGAAGCGCGAGGTCAAAAATGTGATGATTTTAGGCGGTAGTAAAGTCGGCTTTAAGGCAGCTCGAGATCTTTGTGCAAAGAAATTCAATGTAAAATTGATAGAGAAGGATAAAGAAAAGGCCTTCGATCTTGCCGATGACCTCCCAAATGCA
>JBATIN010000397.1:0-2245 GCA_049667765.1 Flavobacteriaceae bacterium | reverse complement strand
GGTGTAGGGTACGCCCAAGGTAACCATAGCCTCCATTTTAGCCCTGATATTACTTCGGTCGTGTTTGTTGCGCACCAACCATTGATAAGCGGGCATTATGGATCCCGATGAGGTAGTTTGTGGATCGTACATATGGTTCAGATGCCAGTTATCAGAATATTTGCCACCTACTCTTAACAAATCTGGTCCGGTTCGTTTACTGCCCCAAAGAAATGGGTGATCATAAACGAATTCACCTGCCTTGGCATACTCACCATAGCGTTCGACTTCGCTTCTAAATGGCCGTACCATTTGTGAATGGCAGCCTACACAGCCTTCTCGAATATATAGGTCACGTCCTTCAAGTTCTAAAGGAGTGTACGGCTTAACACTGGTGATCGTTGGGATGTTCGATTTTACCATAATGGTTGGTATAATCTGTACCATACCTCCAATTAAAATAGCAACAGTTGCCAAGATGGTCAATTGGATCGGTTTGCGCTCTAACCAAGTGTGAAAGGTTTCTCCAGTGGTTCTGTGTTTGGCGACCCTGCTAAGAGCCGGGGCTTCGGCCAATTCATCTTCAACTTTACTGCCCGACCTTATGGTTACTACTACGTTATAGATCATTACACATGCGCCTATAATGTATAGGGTGCCACCAATGGCCCGCATCCAATACATAGGCATAATTTCGTTGACGGTCTCTAAAAAGTTGCCATAGACCAAGGTGCCATCGGGATTGAAATCTTTCCACATCAATGCTTGGGTGAAGCCTGCTACGTATAATGGCAGGGTATAAAGTATAATACCTAAAGTACCGATCCAAAAATGAAAGTTCGCCAGACCAACAGAAGCTAATCGTGTCTTGAACATTTTGGGCACCATCCAATAGATCATACCAAAGGTTAGAAAACCGTTCCAAGCCAAAGCACCAACATGCACGTGGGCAATGATCCAATCACTGAAGTGGGCGATAGCGTTTACATTTTTTAGCGAAAGCATAGGGCCTTCAAAGGTCGCCATACCGTAACCAGTAATCGCAACAACCATAAATTTCAAGGTAGGGTCGGTTCGTACCTTGTCCCAAGCCCCTCGAAGGGTCAACAAACCGTTGATCATACCACCCCAAGATGGAGCAATAAGCATTACGGAGAACGCGACACCTAAATTTTGGGCCCAATCTGGTAACGATGAATATAATAAATGATGTGGCCCGGCCCAGATATAAATAAAGATCAACGACCAAAAGTGAACAATCGATAAGCGATAGGAATATACAGGTCGGTTTGCTGCTTTTGGTACGAAATAGTACATTAACCCAAGGAACGGGGTGGTCAAAAAGAAGGCCACCGCATTGTGTCCGTACCACCATTGAACCAAGGCATCTTGAACGCCTGCGTAAACCGAATAACTTTTAAATGCACTAACAGGAAGCTCTAAGCTATTGAATATGTGCAGTACGGCTACGGTAACGAAGGTTGCAACGTAAAACCAGATAGCCACATATAAATGGCGTTGTCTGCGTTTGATCATCGTACCAATAAGATTGACGCCGAAGGCGACCCAGACCAGTGCGATCGCGATATCGATCGGCCATTCTAATTCTGCATATTCCTTAGAGGTAGAATACCCCAATGGAAGCGTAATTGCAGCCGCAACAATAATCAATTGCCAACCCCAAAAATTGAACTGGCTAAGAAAATCACTGAACATACGTGCTTTGAGCAATCGTTGGGTGGAGTAATATACTCCTGCGAAAATGGCATTACCAACAAAGGCAAAAATTACCGCGTTAGTATGTAAGGGTCTGAGTCGACCAAAACTCAGCCAAGAAATATCTTCCATGTAATTTGGAAAAATAAATAGAAAGGCTAACATTAGGCCAACGGTCATTCCTACAATTCCCCAGAGCATCGTTGCGTAGAGAAAATTCTTTACGATCTTGTTATCGTAATAAAACTGCTGTACTTCCATAATTGTTTTCTTTTATATAGGAGAAATAAGAAAAGAGAGTAAAGTGTAGAGAAAAGTGACCTTCCGAGTCCTATTTTTATCTTTATTCCTATCTCTCTTTTTTAGTTGGTTTGATTTTTAATTGATTCTAAATTTTTTAATGAGTTCTTGATTTTCTTTTCTTCGGCAGGCTTAACCAGCTCATCTTCAAAAAGCATACGCACCGATGGCGTATATGAATCATCGAACTGACCATTTCTTACAGAAATGATGAAAGCTATAAAAAAAAGCACGGCTACCAATATACTGA
>JBATIN010000396.1:0-2228 GCA_049667765.1 Flavobacteriaceae bacterium | reverse complement strand
GTACTGTTCAGAAGAAATAAATGACTATGAAAAATGCCATTTTCCATAATTGCCCAAGGATCAAAACCTAATCGACCAAACGATTTTATAAAAAAGATGCCTCCGAAAACACCTACTAAAGTATTTCCTGTAAAGCCAAAAGAATAGTTCTTTTTAAAATAGGCAAATGTATTCGCTGCAATGATTCCTATAAGAATACTAATCAATGTAATTAAAGTTCCTGTCATAACAACATTCTAATGTCCGTAATCCATAGTATCTATTTTTCCTCCTAATAATCTCTTTTGAATAATCATATAAACAAAAAGTAGAATAAACCCAATTATGCCCCAAGTTAGAGCTACTGACAGGCCATATTCTGACGCCGCGGTATTATATATAGTTAAATGCTCATGAGTATTATTTACCGAAGGCAGTATAACAGGGAATAAGGATGCTAAGGACGATGTAATGCCCCCAACGATAATTAAAGACGACAGAGCAAAAGCGTGGCTGTCTTTTTTGATTTTCTTTCTAAAAAACGTACCAATCAACCCCGTAAAATAAATTAGTGGAAATACGATTAAATAGGGCTTATTAATAAAGTTATCCAAAGAATTCGGATTCACTAGCTGCCATACGACTAAAGAAAAAACCGTAAGCACAGCAAGCGCAATATTCAATTTAAAAATGACGCCTTTTAGCTTTCCATTTATCGAGGAATTAGTTTTTAAGATGACCCAATTGGCACCGTGCATGGCTAAAGTAACTACTGAGATTAAGCCTATGATAATGGTAAACCAGTCTATAACGCCCGGATGCTCGGCTAAGGGGCTAAAACTACCGTCCCATAAGGGTAAGAAAAAATAATGCCCTTCATGATGAGATATTCCATTATCAACCCCACCTAAGTTTACACCTCGAACAATATTGCCCAAGGCGACACCAAAAAACAAGGCCAGTAATAGACTTGAGACGCCAAAGGATGCATCCCAAATGTCCTTCCACATTTGATACTTGAATTGCCCTCTAAACTCCAGTCCGATCGCTCTAAAAACAATGAGCCATAAAACGATGATCAAGGGTAAATAGAACCCGCTAAAAACGGATGCGTAAAATGTGGGAAAGGCCATAAAAAGCATGCCTCCGGCAGCCACCAGCCATACCTCGTTAGAATCCCAGAATAGGCCAGCAGATTTAGTAATGACTTCTTTGTCCTCTTCCTTTTTCGCAAAAAACAAATGAATGATCCCTGCACCAAAATCATAACCATCTAAAATAAAAAATACGGCTAGAACGATTGCAATTGCGATGTACCAAAATAGTTCCATAATCAATGTGTTTTAGGTGTTGGACCTTCGTGAATAGTTTTGCCGACTAAGACTAAAAACAATAAACCTAGTAGCATATATAAAGCAACAAAACCCAATAATGTAAACAAGGTATTACCTGATGATACGGTAGGCGAAATACCTTCGCTTGTTTTTAACAAGCCATACACCAAATAGGGTTGCCTACCTAGCTCTGCGGTATACCAGCCAGTGATGTTCGCGATATAGGGAAACGGGACTAAGAACATTATCGTCCATAGCAATGGCTTTATGCGGTACAGTTTCTTACGCCATAAAAAGAAAAGTGCTATGGCCATAACACCTATAAAAATAGTGCCCAAACCGACCATAATATGATACGAATAATAGAGTGCAGGAATGTTAACCGGCAATTCTTCTTTTTCAAATTGATCCATTCCCGGAATTTGTTTATTCCATTCTTGGTAAGTTAAAAAACTTAATATATTAGGAACCGCAATTTTATTATCCAGTTTCTTTTCGATCATATTGGGCTGCCCAATAAGCACGATTTCGGCGCCCGCTGCTTCGGTTTCAAAAATACCTTCCATGGCGGCAAAAGCAGCAGGTTGGTGTTTCGCAACGTTTTTTGCATTCCAATCTCCGGTAGGAAAAGCAACTAATACGCTAGAAATCAACCCTGCAACGACCCCGGTTTTTAAAAACAGTTTGCCGTATTCGGTTTGTTTATTTTGTAAAACATAAAAAGCACCTATGCTTGCCACCACAAATGAAGAGGTAACGACAGACGCTAATTGATTATGCAAAAAGGCGGGTAGGAGCCAAGGATTGGAAAACAGTGCCGAAAAGTTCTGCAAGACGAATTCTCCGTTTTCTAAAATTTCATAACCTACAGGGTGTTGCATCCAAGCATTGGTGGCCAAAATAAACCAACCACTT
>JBATIN010000395.1:0-2099 GCA_049667765.1 Flavobacteriaceae bacterium | reverse complement strand
TCCAAAGCTTGTGAAATTTCACCTCCTTTAAGTGTTGGATTTGCATAGCTTAGAGCCGAAGCTTCAATGGTATTCAGCAGTTCTTTCACCTGTAGGCCCAGGCCTTTTTCCGTGTCATCTTTAACCTCCAGCATGAGCAGGGCAGCGGGATCACCTTCTACAAAAAAGCGATTTTTAAGTTGTTCCCTATTGTTTTTGGTACAATCAAGAATCACCTTGTCCATCATCTCACAGGTATGCAGATTGTGTTTCATGACAGGTACCACATCAGCAAGACAATCTTCAAGCGTTTTGTAATGGGTGACGACCATGGCCGATAATTTTGGTGGCAACACGTCAAGCTGAAGGGTAATTTCGGTGGTAAAAGCCAAGGTGCCTTCGCTACCGCTAAGCAGTTCACAAAAGTTCACTTGGTCTTCGTTACCCCCGAATGCTTTATATTTTAGAAGGCTGTCAACAGCATAACCGGTATTCCTGCGGTGGATTTCTTTTTTAGGGAATTCAGTTAAAATATTATTTTGTACTTTTTTGTTAACTAGTTCTTTATAAACGTTTCTATAAATAAAAGATTCAAAGGTATTGGCGTATTGTTTTTTACTGAATCCATCTTCGTCCAAGGTGCTAAACTCAGCTTCGCTGCCATCTGAAAGCAAAGTTTTTAAGGAAATGACCTTGTCGCGGGTAACCCCATATTGTATTGAAGTGGTACCTGAAGAATTGTTGCCTACCATACCTCCGATCATGCAACGATTGGAAGTAGAGGTATTGGGACCGAAAAACAGGCCGTAGGGTTCTAAAAACAGGTTCAGTTCGTCGCGTATGACCCCAGGCTGTACGGTCACTTGTTTTTTTTGCTCATCTAGATGCACGATCTTGGTAAAGTACTTGGACACATCGACTACAATTCCCTCGCCAACACATTGACCGGCCAACGAAGTACCGGCGGTTCTAGGAATCAACCCTAAGGAATTTTTAGTAGCAAAAACAATAATCTTGCGAATGTCTTCTACGGTTTTCGGAAATGCAACGGCTAGCGGAATCTTGCGGTAAACCGAAGCATCAGTGGCATATAAGGCAGTAATAAGTGAGCCGTGATGAAGTTCGCCTTCCATTTCACGATTTAGCCCGTTAAATAAATTTTTGATCACACTAGAACAATTTTAGGTGCTAAATTAAGTTTTTACAGTTGAACCCTATATTATAAAAGATTAAACTTAAATCGAAACTATATGAAAATCACAAAATTTGTTGCTTTACTATTATTTTTTGCCACCTGTACCGTGGGAGCGCAGGAAATAGCCGACCACGCCTTAGGGCTTCGCTTGGGTGACAGCGATGGATTCGGCGCCGAGATTTCATATCAAAAATCAATGTTTCGATATAACCGACTAGAACTTGACCTAGGTTGGCGCGATAGTCGAGTGTATGATGCGGTTAAACTGGCCGCGGTGTATCAGTGGATCCATAACATTGACGGACCTTTGAACTGGTATTATGGGTTTGGTGGAGGTACTGGAAGTGCCAAATTCGACCCTGTGCCCAATAATTTAGGTCCAGCTACCGTACCCGATGGCGGTTTGTTTATTTTTGGGGCCGGTGATGTAGGTATTGAATACACCTTTGATTTTCCACTGCTGATATCCTTGGATTTTAGGCCCGAACTCGGGGTAATTGGTTATGGGGACTTTTCGGATCGCTTCGATTTCGATATTGCACTGGGTATACGGTATACATTTTAAGAATTATAATTAAAGCAAAAGCCCTTAAACCATACGTTAAGGGCTTTTTTTTTATCCCATTATATACCTACATTTGCGGTTCTAAAAATGTAACAATGAAAAAACTTTTATGGTCCTTAGGGATTCTTTTGGTCGTAGTGGCCTGTAATCAAAAGCCCGAAGGCTATACAATTGAAGGAAATCTTACAGGAGAAATCGAAAATGGCACACAGGTGTTTCTTAGAAAAATGGGGGATCAAGGTCAACCCATTGATCTTGATACCACGAAAATAGAAAATGGGCATTATACTTTTTCCGGGGCTTCGGTTGCATCGCCCGAAGTGCATTATATCTTTATTGATAAGCTTAATGGCTATACCC
>JBATIN010000394.1:0-4064 GCA_049667765.1 Flavobacteriaceae bacterium | reverse complement strand
TTGGTAATGACCTTGAAATCAAGCTCAATGGTATACAAAGTAAGTGGCACGGTAAAAAGGGCATTAAGGATGAGCGAAATGGCCAGTACCCTTAACAATATACTAAGCTCAGCGATTTCATAGAAATCGGCTATAAAAGGAGCTGCCAACCATAATAACAGATAACAGACCAGACTAATGAGGATATTAAACAGAAAAACCGTAGAAATATCATCGTTCGTCCGGTTTTGTTTTTGAATTAGGGCTTTTGTGAAACCACTATCAATGAAGACTTGCGAAATGGTAATAAAGACGAGTAGAATGGCAATAATATCGAATTCTGGAGGACTAAGAATTCTTAACAATACTATTCCGGTGATAAAGTTCACGGCTTGAACTGAAATGCGATCAAGCGCACTCCAGGCCATACCTTTAAACATTTTATCTCCGAGTCCCATTGAATGTATTCTTGATTGGCAAAAATTATAGCAGGATTAGGAATAAAAACGAACGTGACCCAACGAACTACTCAATGCTATGATCTTGTATACCAATCATATTGTTTTTTTATACCCTCCGCTAACGTGATCTTATAGCGCCAGCCTAGCTTTTTAAGCTTGCTGACATCCGTTAATTTTTTCATGGTACCATCGGGTTTATCGGTATTGAAAATAAAATTGCCCGAAAACCCTATTTGTTTTTTAATCAATGTGGCTAGGTCTGCAATAGCGATATCTTCACCGGTACCTATATTGATATGGGTATTTCTAATTTCTTTTGCATCGGCGGGGTAGGTGTCTTTAAAGTTTCTTTTTTGCATAAGAAATACGCAGGCATCTGCCATGTCTTCAGACCATAAAAACTCGCGCATGGGTTTACCACTGCCCCATATTTCAACTGATACCGAGCCATCTTTAGCTTGGGTAATGCCGTATTTTTCAAAAACTTTCAAGATAGCCGCTTGGGGCGATTGTCCGTTTACTGTTTCGATCGGTAGCCGGTCGAGATCTGCCTTAATCGCTTCCCAATCGTTATTTTCGAGTGCTTTTCCCAAATGAATTTTACGAATCAGGGCAGGTAGTACGTGCGATTTTTCTAAATCAAAATTGTCGTTTGGACCATAAAGGTTGGTCGGCATCACGGAAACAAAATTGGTGCCGTATTGCAGGTTATAGCTTTCACAAAGTTTAATGCCCGCAATTTTAGCTATGGCGTAAGGTTCGTTGGTGTATTCAAGGGTATCGGTAAGTAGATACGCTTCTTTCATGGGTTGAGGACAGTTTTTAGGATAGATACAAGTACTTCCTAAAAACATCAATTTTTTTACCCCATGCACATAACTTTGATGAACAACATTGTTCTGGATCATTAAATTGGCATAGATGAACTCGCCACGATAGACGTTGTTCGCTACAATGCCTCCCACTTTAGCCGCCGCCAAGAAAACATATTCTGGCCTTTCGGCCTCGAAAAAAGAGTGTACCTCCGAATTATTGGTTAGGTCCAATTCTGCATGGGTTCGGGTCACCAGATTAGTGTACCCTTTATGTTGCAGATTTTTAACAATGGCACTGCCGACCAGACCTCGATGACCGGCGATATAAATTTTTGAATCTTTATTCATTACTTATTCGAAATAGTTGAGGGTACGATATCCGCCAGTCTGCAAATACTTGTCTTTTTGCATTAATTTTATATCACCGCGCATCATATCCTTAACAAGATCTTTCAAATCATATTTTGGGGTCCAACCCAGTTTATTGTTCGCTTTTGAGGCATCACCGATGAGCAGTTCAACTTCTGTAGGTCTAAAATATTTTGGATCCACCGCTAATACTTCTTTGCCAATTTCAAGTTGAAATTCAGGGTTGCTGCATGACTTTACCACTGCGGTCTCCTTAACGCCCTCGCCTCTAAATTCCAATTCTATGCCTACTTCTTGAAAACTCATTCTAACGAATTCACGAACAGGCGTGGTTTTTCCTGTGGCGATTACCCAATCTTCGGCTTCATCGGCCTGTAGGATCATCCACATCATTCGCACATAATCTTTGGCATGGCCCCAGTCTCTTTGCGCATCGAGGTTGCCTAAATACAATTTATCTTGAAGGCCAAGGGCTATTCGAGAGGTGGCCCTTGTGATTTTTCTGGTAACAAAGGTTTCTCCCCGTATGGGCGACTCATGGTTAAAAAGTATGCCGTTGCAGGCAAACATCCCATACGCTTCCCTATAGTTCACCGTAATCCAATAGGCGTACATTTTTGCCACGGCATAAGGACTCCTTGGATAAAACGGGGTGGTTTCGGTTTGGGGCACTTCTTGTACCTTTCCGTAAAGCTCTGAAGTAGAAGCTTGGTAGATTCTTGTTTTTTCGGTCAGCCCCAATAATCGCACTGCATCCAAAATCCTAAGTGTACCCAAACCGTCTGCGTTACCGGTATATTCGGGCACCTCAAATGACACCTGTACATGGCTCATGGCCGCAAGATTGTAAATTTCGTCGGGCTGAATTTCTTGAATTAAACGTATGAGGTTTGTACTATCGGTCATATCACCATAGTGCAATATGAAATTTCTATTCTCAACATGGGGGTCTTGATACAAATGATCGATTCGGTCGGTATTAAAAAGCGAAGACCTTCTTTTAAGGCCATGTACTTCATATCCTTTCTTCAATAAAAATTCACTCAGGTAGGCTCCATCTTGACCGGTTACCCCTGTAATCAATGCAATTTTCTTCATTAAAAACTATTTAAATATACTTTCAAAAAAGTAAAATGGGTTATTTATGAATTTGTAACGGCAAATATCGGATTAAAGTCTATTTGCCTGCAATAATTTAGATAAAAATGGCCAATAACGGTTCATTGAACCCGAAGAACCTTATTTGCCATGTTCGTCTTTTGGGCTATTTTTTAAGTCTTGCTTTTGCGAAAACGCGATAAAATGGTCAAGTACATTTTTTGTAATTATTTGTGCACTCTCATGCTTACGCGAAGTTCTTAGTTGAGGTACGTTATAATCATCGAGGCCCCATGACCATTGCATAGATCCCGTGGCAAATACGCCTGAGCCTTGGTTTGAGTTGTAAAGGGTCATGTTTGCACAACCGGTGGTCGATAAATAGCGGTTTTGTCGGGTTACATTTTTGTGAATATAAAGCACCACGGCCAAAAAAAAGATCAATATCATACTTGTAATGCTGAAGAGACCGACCTTGCCAAAATACAATTGGCCTAAATAGGCTACTAAAAATGGCATTAGAAGCACTACCCCGAGCAAGCCAAGCTTGAGCCCTATGTTATTGCCGGTTTTACGATCAATTACCCTACTGACTTTTTGAATCAATTGCTTTGTAGCATAGGAATAGCTATTCTCCAAAAGGTTTTTGCCAGGCGAAATTGCCAATATTTCAATGTTTTTTGGCGATTGTTCCGTCACTTGGTCAATCTCATAGCCTAAAAGCCCCTTTAATTTGTCCCCGTTTTTTAACCCGGTATTTTTATATATCCAATGATTCTCATTAGATACGATGATATCTCCATCAACAGGATCCATAAAGTGTTGTACGCCTAAAAGTTTGGCTTCAGGGTTGTCAATCGGTGGATCCCTAAAATTTATTGTGGCATTGACCCCGCCATTAGGATCTAATAGATCTTTGTAACATACCATAATGCGGTCTTCTTCAAGGGTTACTTTACTAGGTTCAAAGCGAATTTGCCAGAACATGGTATTTGAAGAGAAAAATGCGAGATTCGTGCCAGAATGATTGGCTTTTTCTAGATGGTTTCGCATGTCACCGGACCAATACTCATCATGACCATGCGACATAAAGATTTTAGCGGTAGAAAGCCCTACATTGTTTCTATGGGTGTCAATGTTGGTAATATAGCCTAGGTCGTAGCCGTTTTTTTCCAACCATCTCAACATGTTGTAGTCCCAAGCGGCACTACTGATCGGAAAAAAATGGGTAGTTACCGGTTGTATATTGGTGAAAAACTCACCAGCTCCCATACCGTAAGCGGCTTTTTTATTATTACTGCAGGCATAAGGACGGTTAAAGGATACCTTAAAGGCCCTAATG
>JBATIN010000393.1:0-1855 GCA_049667765.1 Flavobacteriaceae bacterium | reverse complement strand
GATATTCTGAAGGGTTCGAGAGAATTTTTTTAATTCCCTGTTCGGCAACTCCCGGCTCTTTGGCTGACAATCGCATATAATATCTTAAAGCGAGTGAATTGGCAAATTTCCGCCATTTGCCCACATCGCCCCCGTAGAGAATATCTTGGGTTTCGTTGATACTGAAATAGGCATCTTGACCTTGCGACAAAAGCATATTAGCAGTCGCCAAATCAGCTTGAATGCCTTCATATATTGTTTTTTGGCCATCAAAGGTGGCATCAAAAAACTCAGGGCCTTCATCGCCCCTTAGGGCATTGGTATATGGTGCATCTCCCCATAAATCTGTAATAAGCCCAAATAGATATGACTTCATTATTAAACCAACGGCACGATGAAAATCTAGGTTATCGGCTTCTGCCTTTTCAATTAAAGTCTTATCATTGGTCAGCAGTGAATAATACCCGTTCCAACTATGAGAATCATTACTCCAATCATAGGCGTTATGACCACTTGACCACCCGTCTTTTTGAGTATGTTGCATAACTCCTGCAATATCCCCAAACCCGAGGTTAACTACCGTTTTGCCCACCCCGTTGATCACCGTTGGTACTAAAAGATTGGGATCCACATTATCAGAACCAATTTTATTTGGGTTCTCGTTCAATTCTTCTAGACCATGGCAGGAAATCAATACCAAAAGACCTAAAACCGCTATAGCCAGTTTACTTTTTATTTGATTCATCATGATTATAGTTTAAATTTTTATTAAAATGTTACGGCTATTTTAATTCCGATAGGCACCAACCAAGGTTCTACGTTATACCGCTCAATACCTTGTTTGAACTGGGTACCCCTATTGTCTTTGCTTGTTTCTGCCTGATATGCTCTTTCCGGGTCAATACCAAAAGTCGAGTCTTTGGTCCATAACATGATGTTTCTACTATAAATGGAGAAGTTCAGGTTATCGATAACCATTCTATCCAAAAACCGTTGTGGTAGATCATACCCAATAGAAATCTCACGAAGCTTTATAAAATCGGCATCGTACATATGAGGGGTTCCAAAATCCCATGGGTTGGCCACCGAAAACGGAATAAAGTTGGTGCCCACATCGCCAAGGTTCTCATAGTCAAGAATAAAGTTGCCGTTTTCATCGTGCTCCCCGACTACGCCGGCATTAAAAATACCGTCATAAACGACCCTTCCTCCTAAATCTTCCGGAAATCCTCCATTCCCCGGAGGGCCTCCAATGGAAAGAAAATTTTCACCGTAAATAAACTCATCGGCATGATCCAAAACCCATTGTTTCAGTTCTGGGCCAGCCTGCCCAATACCTGGGTTGACCAAATTATCCAATACATTTTGACCGTAGCCATCTTCCACCAAATATCTAGACGTCTGTGACATATACTGACCGCCCGAGCGCCAATCAAAAGTCATGTTCAAGCTAAAGTTCTTATACGAAAGGCTAGTTTGAAGACCCATAATAAAATCGGGATTGTAATTGCCCACTTTTACCCGCTCTTCTTGGGCCAGCCATTCTGCATCTTCCCCTTGGCCAATAAGAGGATAGTTATAATAGGGCGAATTAACATCGGTAACCCTTTTGATTTTTGGTGAATATATATTGCCTACCAAACCATCTTCCCCCGTTGCTGCATTAGCCACATAGCCTCTAGATACGCTCTTATTCTCGTCCCAAAATTGAATATAGTCCACGCCCTCTGCCAAAGCCAGTATTTTAGATTCGTTTGTAGTAAAATTAAAATTTAGATCCAAGTTCCAATCATCAGTACGAATCGGGGTAATACCAAGGGAAAGTTCATACCCTTTACTCTCTAGAACCCCGGCATTGATACTCACACTATTATAC
>JBATIN010000392.1:0-6323 GCA_049667765.1 Flavobacteriaceae bacterium | reverse complement strand
CAATAGAAGAGCTTGCCGAAAAAGCGGATTTCCTTGAAGTAGCCTATCTACTTATTTTTGGTGACTTGCCTAATAAAGAGCAACTCAGCGCTTTTCACATCGATATAAAAAATGAGTCACATGTCGATGAGGAAATGAAAAAAATATTGGATGCCTTTCCAAAATCAGCACATCCAATGGGAGTACTCTCTTCGTTGACAAGTGCCCTGATAGCCTTTAATCCGATATCGGTCAATGTTACCTCGAAAGACGAAATGTATGGTGCAATAGTGCGAATTTTGGCAAAGTTCCCAGTGCTTGTTGCTTGGACACTGCGTAAACAAAAAGGTTTGCCTTTGGACTATGGTGACGATGCTTTGGGTTATGTTGAGAACATTCATAAAATGATGTTCAAAAAACCGAGCAAAGAATATGTAAAGAATAAAATAGTCATCGATGCGCTTGATAAGTTATTGATCTTGCATGCTGACCATGAACAAAATTGTTCTACCAGTACCGTACGTATCGTCGGGTCATCGCACGCTGGGTTGTTCGCTTCGCTTTCTGCTGGAATTTCTGCCCTATGGGGCCCACTTCATGGCGGGGCCAATCAAGCGGTATTGGAAATGTTGGAAGCCATAGAAAAAGATGGTGGTGATACTAAAAAATATATGGCGAAGGCCAAAGATAAAAACGACCCGTTCAGGTTAATGGGCTTTGGGCATAGGGTATATAAGAACTTTGATCCAAGAGCAAAGATTATTAAAAAAGCTGCGGATGAGGTGTTGGCCGATCTTGGCATCAATGACCCTATTTTGGAAATTGCCAAAGGGCTAGCTAAAGAAGCCTTGGAAGACCAATATTTTATCGATCGCAAATTGTACCCTAACGTTGATTTCTATTCAGGCATTATTTATCGTGCACTTGGTATACCTACCGAAATGTTCACGGTGATGTTCGCTTTGGGTAGGTTGCCAGGTTGGATCGCGCAATGGAGGGAAATGAGATTGAACAATGAGCCTATTGGCCGCCCACGGCAAATTTATACCGGTGAAAGACTTAGGCCATTTGTTGAAGTTGATCTAAGGTAGATTGCTACCTCATAAAAAAACAAGGAAAGCTCTTTTACAAGTAAAAGGGCTTTTTTTGTACCTTAAAAATGAATATTGTTTTTATAAAGTAAACCAATGCTTCAATTAAAAATCAACGATGAGATTTCGCCTTTAAAGGCAGTGGTGCTAGGTACGGCAAAAAGCTGTGGTCCTGTACCGGCCCCAGAAGATGCCTATGACCCTAAATCGTTGGAACATATACTTGCAGGTACCTATCCTTTAGAAGAAGATATGATTTTAGAAATGGAAGCATTTGCCGCAGTGTTCCAAAAGTATAGGATAAAGGTGTTTCGGCCAGAAGTTCTGAAGAATTGTAATCAGATATTTTCTAGGGATATTGCCTTCGTGATCGGCAACAAATTGATAAAGGCGAATATTTTACCCGATAGGGAGCAGGAGGTCGAGGCGATACTTCATGTGCTTGATAAAATTGATGAAAGGCAAATTTTGGTTCCGCCAAAAGAGGTACATGTTGAAGGTGGTGATGTGATGCCTTGGAACGATTATATTTTTATCGGCACCTATTCGGGCGACGATTATGCCAAGTATATCACGGCCCGAACGAACAAGGCCGCCGTAGCATATATTGCACAACAATTTCCTGATAAGATCATCAAGTCTTTTGAATTGCGAAAGAGTAATACCAATGCCAAAGAAAATGCCCTGCATTTAGATTGTTGTTTTCAACCTTTGGGCAAAGGCAAGGCAATCCTTCATAAAAACGGATTTTTAGTAGAGGAAGAATACCTATGGTTGGTCAATTTCTTCGGCAAAGAGAATATATTTGAGATAACTGCCGATGAAATGTACCTAATGTTCAGTAATGTATTTTCCATCTCGCCAGAGGTTGTAGTGTCTGAACGTAATTTTACCAGATTGAACAATTGGCTGAGAGCGCAGGGTTTTACTGTAGAGGAAATTCCCTATGCAGAAATTGCAAAGCAAGAAGGCCTATTGCGCTGTAGTACCTTACCATTAATTCGAGAATAAAATGCAGATAACAAATACTATTTTAATGATTCGCCCGGTCAACTTTCGCATGAACGAACAGACTGCGGTAAACAATTATTTTCAAGAAGATCTCGATCTTAAAAATGCCGAGATCAATACCAAGGCGCAACAAGAGTTCGATGCTTTTGTAGCTGCTTTAAAAGCCAAAGGGGTCAACCTTATTGTGGTCGACGATACTAAAGTACCCGATACGCCCGACAGTATTTTTCCGAACAATTGGATTTCCTTTCATGACGATGGCACTGTGGGCCTATATCCTATGTTCGCAGAAAACCGACGTAACGAACGTCGAGAAGATATTCTGGACATGCTGGAGAAGCTCGGATTCGTCATTGAAAGTGTAATGGACTATACCGCAGCCGAATCAGACAATCTCTTTTTAGAAGGCACAGGTAGCCTACTCTTAGATCGGGTCAATAAGATAGCCTACTGTGCCCTTTCTGACCGGGCTGATGAAGACCTGTTCATCGAGTTCTGTGAAGATTTTGATTACGGACCTGTTATTTTTACGGCCAATCAAACCGTAGATGGAAAACGATTGCCCATTTACCATACCAATGTAATGATGGGATTAGGGGAGTCTTTCGCGATTATTTGTTTGGATACCATCGATGACAAAAAAGAGCGTAAAAATGTTGTGGATCATCTTAAAAAAAGCGGCAAAGAAATCATTTCGATTACCGAAGCCCAAATGCACCATTTTGCAGGAAATATGCTTCAGGTTTTAGGCGCCAATGGAAAACGCCTTATGGTGATGAGTTCCGCTGCCTTTAATAGCCTAAGCAAAGATCAGATCCACGCTATTGAAAAAAACAGCGAAATCGTTCATAGTTCTCTAGACACTATTGAAACTTGTGGTGGGGGCAGTGCAAGATGTATGATGGCAGAGGTTTTTTTGCCGAAAGAATAGGGGCAGGGCTATCCGGTCCTTAAAATTTTCTCAAGCTTCCGCCCTTTTGCCAATTCATCGACCAACTTGTCTAGATACCTGACTTTTTGGGTTAGCTTGTTTTCGATTTCCTCCACGCGATAACCGCAGATGACCCCGGTAATTAAGTGTGCGTTTTTATGTAATCGGGCCTTCTGAAAGAACAGTTCAAAAGTTGCTTTTTCTTCAATAAGTTCTTGCAGTTTGTTCTCATCAAAACCCGTAAGCCACGCGATGACTTGGCCCAGTTCTTCTATGGTTCTGCCTTTCTTCTCTACTTTGACAACATAATGCGGGTAGACCGAGCCGAAGATCATTTTTGCAATTCGCTCGTCGTGATGGCGTGTGTTGTTCATTGCTTTTGTTATTACCGTGTTAGTAGGCATAGTTTATTTTTTTTTCTTCCCTACTCTTTTTTATCAAAATTTGTTTTGAGCCATTTTTGCTAACAAATGTGTTTAGTAACAAGTTACCATATTTCACTTATACCAAATATAAAAATTAAGCTAAAGTACAGCCTGACGTTTCCTTAACGAATGCTTGCAAAAACCAGAAGCACTACCCCGTAACAACACCCAGTACTGGTCAACGTAATACACAATGCAAAGTGCATAAATTCTGATTATAATTTTATACTGATGAAGTTTGGTCGAAAGTAGCATCGGAATGTAGTAAAGCAATGCGTTTCATTTCGCTTTGGCGATATTGCGGATCATTCCCCCAAAAATAAAATAGTGAAAGGGTACGATGCTGTACCAGTAGAGCCTTCCTTTCAAGCCTCTCGGTCTAAAAGTCGCCGTCTGGTGCAGTATGTTGTTCTCGTCGATCCGAAATTCAAGCCAAGCCTCGCCAGGAAGCCTCATCTCGGCAAAAAGCAGAAGACGTTTCGCTTTTTTATCGGCCAAGAGCACACGCCAGAAATCAAGGGCATCGCCGGCATAGATTTTATCAGGGTGGGTGCGCCCACGGCGCAAACCGACACCTCCTGAGAATTTATCAAGTATGCCCCTGATTTTCCAGAGCCAATTACCATAATACCATCCTGTTGCACCACCAATTTTCCATATGTTCTGCAAAACCTTTTTAGGGTCTTCTACCTTTATTTTCTGTTCATCTTTAAGCACCCCGTATTGGGGTACCTGAATATATTTTTCAAGGTCTTTATTGAAACGACCGCTGATCATACTATCCTTCCAACTGCTCACGACCAGATTTTGTTCGATTTTTTTAAACGCCATATCGATGGCTTCAGCGTAGGTATGTGTTGTAATCCCTAAAATATCTTGAAGGCGTTTATCTTTAGCAATAACCTCGACTTTCATACTATCGACCAAATTAAGGGCAAGCTTATACGAAGTTGAGGTTACAAAATACAGCCAATAACTTGATAGCTTTGGGGTCATTACCGGCACAGTCACTATCCAATTCTTAAAACCTCTTGCCTTGGCATATTGCTGCAGCATTTCTTTATAGGTGAGTACATCGGGCCCTGCGATATCGAACGAATCGTTATACGTTTTTTCGTTACCCAAAACCCCTACTAAAAAATTCATAATATCGCGAATGGCGATGGGTTGGGTCTTGGTCAGCACCCATTTAGGGGTAATCATAAGAGGGAGTTTTTCACAGAGATCTCGTATAATCTCAAATGACGAACTACCTGAACCTACGATGATGCCCGCCCTAAGTACAGTTAGTTTATATGGACCCTCATATAATATCTTTTCGACATTCTTTCTTGACCATAAGTGTTTTGAAAGGTTTTCGTCATTGATGATGCCGCTAAGGTAAATGACCTGTCTTACATCGGTATCTGCCATATACCTGTTGAAGTTTTTGGCAGTGGTCGCTTCTTTCTCATCAAAGTCTTGGGTTGATGAACTCATAGAGTGAATCAAAAAATAAGCGGCATCGATATCTTTTGGCAATAATTCTTTGGACACTTCTTCTAAAAAATCGATTTCGACTACTTCAATCTGGTTCCGTATCTCTTTATCAACCGACAACCTTTCTGAATCGCGGACTGCACATACAATTTCATGGCCCATTTCCAATAAGAGTGGCAATAATCGCATTCCTATATAGCCGTTGGCCCCGGTTAGTAATATCTTCATAGGTCTTCTATTGATGTTGGTGTATTATCTGCCTTGTAGCCCAATATTTTTTTAAAGAATTTTTGAATAGCCTTGGTATCTGACCTCACTTTTATAAAATAGCTGTCGCGATACACCGAATAGATTGCAAAATCACCTTTATAAATGCTCAATTTGTAATAGGGTATCACCAAGGCGTAGGTTTCTAAAAGTGAGCGAAAACGTACAATGATGCCCTTGGGTCGCAATTCAATATTGCAACTATCGGTATTGTTGTCCAAAATCAAAAGATTGCGTATTTCAATACTGGTCTCGGTGATGAACAATTTTGGCGATCCTATCCCGCCCATGGCCCAGCGTTCTTTTAAGGTAAAGGGCTTGCCCACTTCGTCGTCTACTTTTCGGGTAATTGTAGGGTTATTGTACGATACGTTCAAGAGCATGAAGCCATTTTTTTATAAAGTTAATGAAAAGCGTATGCATTGCTATGGGTCTTGCCCTAAAAGCCCAAAAAATGATTAGTTTTGCAGCCTGTTATAGCAAGATTCATGAAGATTCAGAACGTATTAGAGACCAAGGTAAAAGAAGCGGTAAAATCAATTTATAACGTCGAATTACCCTTGGTCGAGTTTCAACCGACCCGTAAAGATTTTGAAGGCGATATTACGGTCGTCGTTTTTCCTATGCTGCGCTTTGTAAAAGGGAACCCTGAACAGATCGGTAACGAGATCGGGCAGTATCTTGAAAAAGAGGTCAAAGAAGTGTCTGGTTTTAATGTGGTGAAGGGCTTTTTGAATGTTGTCATCGGCGATACCTTTTATCTTGACTTTTTCAATGGGATTGCCCAAGCTGCCAACTACGGCTATACCTCGGAAAGAGCGAACGATGCCGTCATGGTAGAATATTCTTCGCCAAATACCAATAAACCGCTTCATTTAGGGCATATACGGAATAACCTGTTGGGCTATTCGGTGGCCGAAATTTTAAAAGCGTCTGGAAAGAAAGTATATAAGACCCAGATCATCAATGACCGGGGTATACATATCTGTAAAAGTATGTTGGCCTGGCAGAAATGGGGCAAAGGCGAAACGCCTGAAAACACCGGACTAAAAGGTGATAAGTTGGTCGGGAATTTTTACGTTACCTTCAATGATCACTATAAAAAGGAAATCGATGCCTTGGTTTCAAAAGGAATAGGGA
>JBATIN010000391.1:0-8439 GCA_049667765.1 Flavobacteriaceae bacterium | reverse complement strand
GGTCTGGGTCGGGCCATGCATTGGGCAGAAATTCTTAACGATGTTAAGCTGGATGCCATTTACACCACCGATTTTGAACGCACTTCGATGACTGCAGCACCGACTTCTGTAAAACAAGATATAACCGTTCAATACTACGACCCGGAAATACTTGATATAGAACAATTTAAACTAGACAACCTAAACAAAAATGTATTGGTGGTAGGCCACAGCAATACTACCCCCGCAATGGTCAATAAAATGATCGGTGAAAATAAATATTATGATATGGACGATACGGACAATGGAAGTCTTTTTATTGTACAGGTCGTAAATGGCAAAGCCACGGCCATACGCTTGGCATTTAATTGTAACTGCCCTACTCGAGAGTAATATTCGTCAATTCTATGGTGGACAAAAGTTCTAATCCGCCTGATTCAAAAGCCTTATCTATTTCCTGTATAGATGCAATAGGCAACTTGGGCTTATAGTTGTGGTAATCAACGAAACGAATTCCACCCACATAACGTTCATTAAAGGCTTCGCGAAATCGCATGCCTCCTCCATCCTCATAAAAAACATAGGCCAAATAATCGGGTTTAAAGGTTTCAGCATTCAACCAATAGACATAAATATCCTTAAAATCATCACCTCCCCCTTGCTGGTCGAAGGTTATCTTTATTTTATAATATTCCTTATTCTTCAAGGTTATTTTTCCTATTAACTCCTTATTCACTGCAGGGTCATTCAATCCATACGGCAGATAGGCAAAATAATGCACCGAGTTTACCGAATTTGAATATTTAACGGCAAGCGTATCTGGCAATACGACTAGACTATCGTTCACAAAACGCTGAAACTTCATATCAGTTCTAACATCGACCACTTCAGACGAATCTGTCTTGGTAATTCTTTTTAGAACCCTTGTGCTCCCTGCAGTCTCTGAGGTATAGGTCTTGTCCCTAAAATCAAAGGAAATGGCGCTGGTGCGGTACAAATTGCCGCCTGAAGCTTCAATACTTTTATCAACTAGCTGTTGGGCCGTTAGCTCTTTTGTGTTTTGTTCAACACAGGAAACAACTAGAAACAGTGTAATTACAAACCTTACTAAATTCATTGTAACTTTTTTATAGAATAGTACGATGCAAATTTAAAACCTTACCCAAAATAGCCGAATAAAATTAGTTTAGAAATCAGAGTACGGCATTTTGTTGCTATTTTTGCACCAAGATGCAACCAAATATCAATATAAAGAATAAAAGGGCCCGGTTCGAATATGAACTGATGGATAAGTTTACCGCCGGTATTGTGCTATCGGGTACCGAAATTAAATCCATTCGGCTCAGTAAGGCTTCTATTTCAGAAAGTTTTTGCGAATTCAATGAGCGTGGTGAGCTTTTTATTATTAACATGCAGATCGATGAATACTCACATGGATCGCACTACAATCATAAGCCAAAAGCCGAACGCAAGTTGTTGTTGAACAAGCTTGAACTAAAGAAACTACAAAAAGAAGTGAATACTTCGGGTTTTACCATTATTCCCCTGAATCTTTTCTTAAACGACCGTGGGCTGGCAAAACTTAACATTGCCCTTGCCAAGGGTAAAAAATTATATGACAAACGCGAAACTATTAAAGATCGTGACAATAAACGGGACCTTAGTCGCATCAAGAAAAACTTCAATACGCGATAAAACGGACTAGTTCTTATTTTCCAACAAGGGTACAAATCGAAAAATACCTAGCTCTTCTTTCTCAAATTCTTTTTCCGAATTTCTGGTAAAAACGGTCATTATCTGGTCTTCATCCCCAACAGGTATGATCAACTTACCTCCTATTTTTAATTGAGACATTAAGGCTTTTGGTACTTCTGGCGCGCCGGCCGTAACTATAATGCCATCAAAAGGTGCCTCATCGGGCAAACCTTTATAACCATCGCCAAAAATTAACTTTTTTGGTCGGTAGCCCATTTTATCAAAAAACAACTGGGTCTTTTTAAAAAGTTCAAGTTGCCTTTCTATGGTATAAACCTTTGCGCTTAAGGTTAATAGCACTGCGGTCTGATACCCACTGCCCGTACCAATTTCAAGAATTTTATGTCCCGCTTTAACATCAAGCAACTCTGTTTGAAAGGCCACGGTATAAGGCTGAGAAATAGTTTGATTGGCCGCAATAGGAAATGCCTTGTCTTGGTATGCATGTCCTTCAAAACTACTATCCATAAACAAATGTCGGGGAATGCTGCGTATGGCGTCGAGTACTTTTTTGTCCGTTATGCCTTTTTTGGCCAATAATTCGGCCAATTTGTTCCGCATACCGCGATGCTTCAGGGTATCTTTCAATGGGTTGGTTTTAGATATTCAAAGTTAGAATGGAAAATTACAATTAACAAGAACCTTGATTTAAAAATAGTGAAGTTTGTTTTCATCAAATAAAGGTTTGATCTCATAAACAGGCAATGTGAAACAGCGAAACTCTAAAACTATCCTTAAATTTGGATAAAATACCAAACAATGCTTAAAGTCGGAGTTTTAGGTGCGGGTCATCTCGGTAAAATTCACCTGCGTCTTCTTAATGAATCTAAAAAATATGAGCTTATCGGTTTTTACGACCCTGATGAAATCATCGGAAAAAAGGTAGCGGCCGAATTCGGTTATCGCTATTATGACAATATGAATGCTTTAATCGATGCCGTAGAAGTAGTAGATATCGTAACCCCTACTCTTTCTCATTTTGACTGTGCTAAAAGAGCAATTGAAAACGGAAAACATGTTTTTCTTGAAAAGCCGATTACGAACACCTTGGCCGAGGCGGAAGCCTTATTGGTGCTAGAAACAAAACACAAGGTAAAAGGCCAGGTTGGACATGTGGAGCGCTTTAATCCTGCATTTTCAGCTGTTAAGGATAGTATTAGAAACCCAATGTTCATTGAGACCCATCGCCTTGCCGAATTCAATCCGAGGGGCACTGACGTACCTGTGGTGTTAGACCTAATGATCCATGACATCGATGCGATTTTGAGCGTTGTTGATTCAGAAGTAAAACAGATCAATGCCAGTGGCGTTTCGGTGATCAGTAATTCACCAGATATTGCAAATGCCCGTCTCGAGTTCGAGAATGGCTGTGTTGCCAACCTCACGGCCAGTAGGATTTCGCTGAAAAACATGCGTAAATCGAGGTTTTTTCAAAAGGATGCCTATATCTCGGTAGATTTTCTTGAAAAGAAAGTAGAGGTCGTAAAAATGAAGGATGCCCCGGAAACGGTGGGCGATTTTGACATGGTTTTACAAAATGCCGAAGGTCTGAAAAAACAGATCTATTTTGAAAACCCTGAAATTGTGAACAACAATGCCATTTTAGACGAACTGGAGACCTTTGCCGAAGCCATAGTCCATGATACAGTTCCGGTTGTTACCTTAACACAGGGAACGGCCGCTTTAAAAGTGGCCTTGGCCATCATAGCAGCTTTCAAATAAAAATTCTGTCCCTATAATAAATTCATATATGAAAAATATTGCCATCATCGGAGCAGGAACCATGGGTAACGGTATAGCCCACGTTTTTGCCCAAAACGGATTTCAGGTCAATCTTATCGATATTTCCCAACAGGCATTAGATTCGGGCATTGCAACGATTAGCAAGAACCTAGATAGAATGGTCGAAAAGGATAAAATCGACCTAACCGTCAAATCGAAAACCTTGGCCAATATCTCCACCTTTACAACGCTTAAAGAAGGGGTCGAAAATGTAGAATTGGTGGTAGAAGCCGCAACCGAAAATGTAGAGTTAAAATTGAGTATTTTTAAAACACTCGATGATCTTTGTGCGCCAAAAACCATTTTGGCGACCAATACATCCTCTATTTCTATAACCCAAATTGCCGCGAACACGCAGCGGGCCGATAAGGTCATCGGCATGCATTTTATGAATCCGGTGCCGATCATGCAATTGGTTGAAATAATACGAGGCTATAATACATCTGAAGCCACCACCGACACCATTATGTCGCTTACGAAAAAGTTGGGCAAAGTTGCCACCGAAGTCAACGACTACCCCGGTTTTGTTGCCAATAGAATTTTAATGCCTATGATCAACGAAGCAATCGAAACCTTATATAATGGCGTAGCAGGCGTTGTTGAAATCGATACTGTAATGAGATTGGGTATGGCGCACCCTATGGGACCACTTCAATTGGCCGATTTTATTGGTCTCGATGTTTGTCTTTCCATATTAAAAGTAATGTATGAAGGATTTAAAAACCCAAAATATGCCCCTTGCCCTTTATTGGTAAATATGGTCATGGCCGGTAAATTAGGTCTGAAATCAGGTGAAGGTTTTTATGATTATTCCGCTACCGGAAAGGCAGAAAACGTTTCAGCACAGTTCAAGAAGGCATAAAATCAGGCTAAAGGCGCTTCCCGATAGCAGCTAATGTTAAATGTGACTGACCCTTTTACCTAGTTTGAACTATGAATAACCATTTCTAAGATTTTAAAAAACAAGATTGATGCATATTGCGGATAATTTAAAGAAAATTGCAGACGAACTTCCTGATCAGGTTACTCTTGTAGCGGTTTCAAAAACAAAACCCATAGAAGACATTTTGATCGCCTATGAAAGTGGCCAACGTGTATTTGGTGAGAACAAGATTCAAGAAATGACCCAAAAGTGGGAAGTACTCCCAAAAGACATTCAATGGCATATGATCGGTCATGTACAGCGGAATAAGGTGAAATATATGGCCGAATATGTTGCCTTGGTACACGGCGTGGATAGCCTTAAATTACTACAAGAAATCAATAAGCAAGCGAGTAAATGTGGCCGCATTATAAATTGCCTATTACAGGTTCATATTGCAGAGGAAGAAACCAAATTTGGTTTCGACGACAACGAATTACATGAACTTATAACCTCCGAAGCCTTAAAGCAGCTAAACCATATTCAAGTAGTAGGACTTATGGGAATGGCAACCTACACCGATGATGAGGCCCAAGTGCGAAAAGAGTTTAAACATCTTAAAACCCTGTACGAAAGCCTAAAAAACAAACTACCCCAATTTTCTGTACTTTCCATGGGCATGAGCGGAGACTACAAAATGGCCATCGCCGAGGGAAGCACCATGGTCCGCATTGGAAGCAGTATCTTTGGCGAAAGAAATTACCACTAAAAAACGATTTGCATATTACTCAAAACAAAATTAGGGCTGTGTACACTATACTTGACATAGAAACCACCGGAGGTAAATACAACGAAGAAGGCATTACCGAAATTGCTATTCATAAATTCGATGGGCATGCCGTTGTAGATACCTTCATTAGCCTTGTGAATCCTGAAAAGGACATTCAACCCTTTGTAGTCAACCTTACGGGCATCAACAATAAAATGTTACAAACTGCTCCAAAGTTTCACGAAGTGGCGAAACGTATTGTAGAAATTACCGAAGATACGGTGGTAGTTGCACACAATGCCCAGTTCGATTATCGAATCCTTAGAACCGAATTCAGGCGCCTTGGATATAATTTTGAACGAAAAACCTTGTGTACCGTAGACCTATCAAAAACCTTATTGCCCGATGCCGAATCGTACAGCCTAGGCAAATTGGTCCGCTCTTTAGGTATACCGGTAAGCGATAGGCATAGGGCTAATGGCGATGCCTTGGCGACCTTAAAGTTATTTAAACTATTACTTGACAAAGACACAGGTAAGTCTATCATTAAAAGTGTTATACGAAAAGAAACACATGGAGAATTATCTGAAAGACAATTAGATATTGTGCAAAAAATGCCCGCTACAAACGGAGTCTATTATATGCACAATAAAGACGGTGATATCATATACCTTGCCATGAGCGGCAATATTAAAAGTCGCGTCAATAAACATTTTACCCAAGGTGGCGACCGAGCAAGAAAGCTACAGAAAGAAACCAAAAAAGTCACCTTCGAAAAAACAGGAAGCGATTTGGTCGCCGTACTAAAAGAATATAACGAACTACGACTTAATCAACCAAAATACAACCCCAAGCCCAAGCAAAGGTTATTTAACCATGGCCTGTTCGCTACCAAAAACGAAAAGGGTTACATACAACTACACGTTGAGCGATTAAAAGGCCAACAGATTGCTATTACCACTTTTAATGGTATTCATAGCGCTAAGAATTTTCTATATCAAATTACAGATGAGTTTACACTCTGTCCTAAATTGAACGGACTTTCAGAAGCCAAGAAAAACTGTTCCAAGCATACCGAAGGGAGGTGCCATGGAGCATGTATTAACTTAGAAGACCAAATGGCCTATAATAAAAGAGTTACCGATGCAATAGAAAAATACAGTTTAGGCGAAAAAAATATAATTCTCATAGATAAAGGCCGTGAAATTGAAGAACATAGTGCGTTTTTAGTGAAAAATGGTGTTTTCAAAGGCATGGGTTTTTATAACTTAAATCATCAAATCAATAATATTCATATCTTGGAGTCGATTATTACCCCGGCAAAAGACGATGCGAATTCACGATATCTTATAGAAACTTATTTACGGAAAAATAAAATAATTAAAATCTTGGAAGTTAACCCAACAGTTTGAAAAACGAACAACCACTTACCGGCTGGCGAAGAAAGCTTCATATCATTATTTATGGAACCCATACGCCTGCGGGAAAACTTTTCGATATTCTACTTTTAGGCCTGATACTTTATAGTATTATCATCGTAATGCTAGAAAGTGTACCTAATATTGACGCAAAATATCATAGTTTTCTGAATATATCAGAATGGGTCGTTACCATTCTTTTTTCCATTGAATATATCTTACGGATTATATGTATTAACAAACCCAAAAGCTATATTTTCAGTTTTTTTGGAATAATTGATTTCCTGTCCACAGTACCAAAATATCTTTCCTATTTATTTGTCGGCTCGCAATACTTCACCGCATTTAGGGCTTTAAGGCTTTTACGCGTATTCAGAATTCTTAAATTGGTACGTTTCGTAGGCGAATCGAATAATCTTATTAGGGCGTTAAAACAAAGTAGAACTAAAATTTTCGTTTTTGTATTTTTCGTTTTAGTAGTAAGTGTTCTATTGGGTACGCTTATGTATCTTATTGAGGGGCCAGAGCATGGTTTCAACAGCATACCCCATAGCGTATATTGGACCATTGTAACCCTCACCACGGTCGGTTATGGTGATATTTCGCCCGAAACACCATTGGGACAATTTATCGCACCCCTTATCATGATCATTGGGTATGGGATCATTGCTGTGCCTACTGGCATTGTATATGCCGAGTATGCCGCATCAAAGAATGATGCAAAAACAATCGATGAAGGCCGTTCTTGCCCCAATTGTAGTGCCGAAGTTTACCGATCAGATGCCCATTATTGTCGAAAATGCGGTTATAATTTAATGGAGGAGTCGTGACGTTGAAAACCCTGATTTCAATTGTAGGTCCAACTTCCATTGGTAAAACCAACCTTGCCATCCGAATCGCAAAACAATTTAATGCCGAGATTATTTCAGCAGACTCGCGTCAATTTTACAAAGAAATGAGCATTGGTACAGCCGTACCTTCCAAGGATGAGTTATCGATGGTAAAACACCATTTCATACAACACAAAAGCATATTTGAACCCTATTCGGTGGGAGACTTTGAGCGAGAGGCCCTCAAAAAACTAGAAAGTCTGTTTAAAAAGGACAATATAGCAGTAATGGTTGGCGGTAGCGGACTTTATTCTGATGCAGTAGCCCATGGGCTTGACGATTTTCCGGCCATAGACCCCAAAATAAGGGTCAATCTAAACACTGAATTAAAGACAAAGGGCATAAGTGCTTTACAAGAGAAATTAAAAGTTTTGGATCCCAAGTATTACAATAAGGTGGACGTCGATAATCCTCATCGGTTGATTCGTGCGCTTGAAATTTGTATAGGCACAGAAAGACCCTATTCTTCATTTTTAAACAAACCAAGAGCCAACAGACCGTTTAAAACAATCACGATCGGAATTACGGCCAATAGGACCATCATTTACGAACGCATCAACCAAAGGGTGGATAAAATGATGGCCGAGGGTCTTTTGACCGAAGCGAGAGCACTATATGAATATAGGGAAGTGAATGCCCTACAGACCGTAGGGTACAAGGAGCTCTTCAAGTACATAGCTGGCGAGTGGGAGCTTGATTTTGCCATATCTGAAATAAAGAAAAACACCAGAAGGTTCGCAAAAAGGCAATTGACTTGGTTGAATAAAAATGAAACTCTAGATTGGGTAGATTATCAAGCAAGTGAAAATGAAATTTTCGATTTAATATCAGCACAATTAAAACAAGATGGAAATTCCTAAAAAACCAGTTTTAATTATCATGGGCGTGTCAGGTTGTGGTAAGACTACGGTGGGCTTAAGCTTAGCCAAAAAACTAAACGTCCCTTTTTTCGATGGTGATGACTACCATCCTAAAGAAAATGTA
>JBATIN010000390.1:0-10313 GCA_049667765.1 Flavobacteriaceae bacterium | reverse complement strand
GTGCATAATCGTATACGATTATTATAATAAATTTAAAGCCAATATTGACAAGAAGCTCCCACTACCATAGCATTTGTTCCAATAATTATCTAACCGACCAGAAAAACAAGATTTTTTTACGTAAGGCACCTAACAAAATACGCAAAAAAACAACTATAGTTAGATACTTTTAGGAATTTAAAAAAATAGTTTGGTTCCCTCAAAAAGGATTTTTTGTTTTAAAAATCGCTCTTAAATAGAAGTTAAACACTTGAAGTTACATTTCAATTAGGCAAAAAAGCCCGATGCTCCTTTTGCTGTAATTCTTTAGGGGACAAGGACTTAAAGTAATCGTATACGATTTTAAGACCTTCGGAGCGGTGTACTTTTGGCTCCCAACCCAAAATTTCCTTTGCTCTGGTGATGTCGGGTTGGCGTTGTAGCGGATCATCTTGTGGAAGTGGCTTATATACAATTCGTTGATCTGTGCCCGTCAACTTTATAATTTCTTCCGCGAACTCTTTTATGGTTGTTTCATGCGGATTGCCAATATTAATTGGATCTACATAATCACTTAATAACAATCTATAAATGCCTTCAACCTGGTCGTCAATATAACAAAACGACCGAGTTTGGGAACCGTCCCCAAAAACTGTAAGATCTTCTCCACGTAAGGCTTGTCCCATAAACGCAGGCACTACTCTTCCGTCGTTTAAACGCATTCTAGACCCATAGGTATTAAATATGCGCACGATACGTGTATCAAGACCATGAAAACGATGATAGGCCATGGTTATCGCCTCCATAAAGCGCTTAGCTTCATCATAGACTCCTCTAGGGCCAACAGGGCTCACATTACCATAATATTCTTCATTTTGTGGATGTACAAGCGGATCCCCGTAAACTTCAGATGTTGATGCCACTAAAATCGTTGCCTGTTTCTCCTTGGCAAGTCCTAAAAGATTCATAGTTCCTAAAGATCCAACTTTTAAGGTCTCAATAGGTATCTTTAAATAATCGATGGGACTTGCGGGCGATGCAAAGTGAAGTATATAATCAAGTTTCCCCGGAATGTGCACAAATTTAGACACATCATGATGGTGAAATTCAAACTGTTCAAGCGGGAAAAGATGTTCAATGTTTCGAAGATCTCCTGTAATTAAGTTATCCATTCCGATTACATGGTACCCTTCCTTAATAAAACGATCACATAAGTGAGAACCTAAAAAGCCAGCGGCACCCGTAATTAAGACCTTCTTCATTTTACTTCTCTTTTGTTGTGTTTCTCCACCCCATTCGTACTTATCTTATTTTTCCGTTTGCCCGTAGTGTCATCGACTTTTGCCTTAAACTTATCTACCTGTCTGCGGAGCATTATTTTCTGCTTAAGCGTAGCGAAATTATAATTGTATTTAAAAAATATGTAGCCTAATATTATTACTACAGTGACCAACATGATTACCATGCCCATATTCTTGGCCGTACTGCCCAATACGATAAAAAGCATAACGAACAACAAATTGAAACAACCAATAATAAAACTGGCCTGTTTATGTGATAATCCCCAATAATCGATTAACACATGATGGGTATGATTGCGGTCTGGAGAAAATGGGGCACGTTTATTGGCAATTCGAATAGCAAAGACCCTAGCGGTATCAAACAAAGGCACAATTAATATACTAATGGCAATAAGCGGAGCATTCTCCAATAAAAAAGGAAGATCCGTATATGCGGTAGGCCTTAATGCCAAGAATTTAAGCGTAAGAACACTAATAACAAACCCAACGATGAGCGAGCCGGTGTCTCCCATGAATATCTTTTTATCCGAAGATAGATTGAAGCCTAAAAATGCCATTAAACAAGCATTCATTGTGATACTTACCAATGCGAAGTAATATTCTTGAGTCATGTAAAAAATGGTCGTATAAATCACCATGATTACCATACCCACTACCGACGCCAGACCATCGATGCCGTCGATAAGGTTGTATGAATTTATGATGGTCAACATCATAAACCCAGCAATAATAAGATATAGATAAAACGGAATTTCATTAATATTCAAAAACCCGTTCAATGAATGTATCGTAAAACTTGGATTGGCCAAAATAAAGGCGATTGCAAAAACCTGAGCTATTAATTTTGCTCCTGGAGAGATTACGACCAGGTCATCTTTCAGACCTACAATAAACAGTATGGTCAAGCCAGGAATCATAAAAAACCCTTCGTCCATCTTTGTCCAACTTTTTATAAAAAAGAAGGCGAAAATAAGACAATAGAAAAAAGCCACGCCCCCCAAAGTTGGGGTACCGCTTTTATGAGAACTACGATGATTGGGACTGTCCATTAACCGACGGTACTCCACCACTCCGATTATCTTAGGAATTGTTAAGTAGGTCAAAAGAAAAGCACCAATAAAAATAGATACTGCGGTTTCTAGAAAATTCATGCCCTAATTGGTTATTCAATATGATATTTAATGCCCTTTGAGAAAGGAAGTCTATCTTGTTTTCAAAGTAAATTTAACAACCTTGCCTCTATCTACCTAATAATCACTACAAATAGTAATTATTGCCAAAATATACCAAGCCGTTTAAATATTTCCGACCTTTTGTAATTCGTCGTCCATAATCCTTTCCAGTTTATCTAGCTGTGCCTTTTTCTCGAAATTATCTTGATAATAGCGTAGCGCATTTTCTTGCATCTTTAGCCTCGCACTGACACTTAGTTTTTGTATTACATTAGCTTTATCCGCCAGTGCTGTATAATTTCCGGCCTCTACAGCATATCCGCAACCGCTTTCGTTGATCATATTATTCGCCTCCCCATTGATCATACCTAGAATAATCTTACCTGAAGCCATGTACGCCTGTATTTTGGCCGGTACCGTCAATCTAAATATCGGTTCGTTTTTTAAAGAAACCAACATGGCATCGGCTTTTTCAAAAAATATGGGCATGGATTGTAACGGGTATCTACCCATTAAAAAAACATTAGGCAGCTTTAGGCTTTCTATTTCATTTTGCAGCCAGGAAAACTTTCGCCCATCACCTACGACGATCAAGTTGATCCCCAAATCCTTCAATTTTTGGGCAGCAAGTACTATGGACTCAATATCTTGTGCATCACCGATATTACCAGCAAACATTATATTAAAACCTTCAGGAAAAACAGGTATCGCTTCAAACTTGACATTATTAGAGGTAGCTGATGTAAAAATATCCTCGGCCCAATTCGGGAAATATCCTATTTTCTCTTTTTGCGCGACCTTTTCTTCAACTGAGCCGATAAAGGAACGTGAACTCACTAAAATTCGGTCTGACTGTCCATAGATATACCTCACCAATTTAGTAAGCCAGCTATACACGTGCTTGTTGGTAATATTCGTGGTGGCTTCAACACTCTCGGGCCAGAGGTCCAAAATCCATATAACTAACGGTATATTAAATCTCTTTTTCAACCAAATTGCCGGCAAGGCCGATGTTATAGGCGATGTTAGGTGGCAAAAAATAAGGTCATGCCCTTTCTTGATCCGAAAAAGGGAGGTAAAATATCCGAAAAAAATGAAAGAAGAATAGTTGGCCATTAACAATATCGCACCTCCTTTGCCTCTTGGAATTACAGGGCAGCGAACAATGTTTACCCCTTTGTGCTTCTCATTCCTTTTGGAGAACATACCATATCCCTTAAAAAACTTTCCTTTTGGATAGTTGGGTTTTCCGGTTAGTACGGTAACCTCATGTCCTCTTTTTACAAGATCAAAGGCAATATCGTTCACTTTGAAGTCTTCCGGCCAGAAATATTGGGAAACAATGAGTATGTTCTTCTTTTTATCAAGCGTCATGACGTAGTGCTCTTTTAAAAATTTCCCTAATCAGTACCGCCCTCATTTTCAATTTTTGCGTAAATGAATACGGACTTTTCTGTTCAGACATGGCATCCCCGGCTTCATTTTGAGAAAAATTAGTGCCGTGCCTTCTAAAATAATGCAGCTTATGTGGAATAAAAACAGGATTTCCGTAGAGTTCTCCAATTAAACCCAACCAAGTATCGTGACTGACAATTGTTTTGGGAAACGGAAGCGCCTTTTGCATCAATTTTCTATCGAAGGCCATACAGCAGCCCAAATAGGTGTTTTTTACCAAATTCTTTATAAAGCCCTCCCCAGAATGTATCATGGCATAAAAAGAGTCGTTGATCACCTTTAAATGGCCGTCGACGACCCAACAATCACAAACCACCATATCGTTCAAGGCCAAGGCCTCTTTTACCCGTACTACCCGTTCAGGGTGCCATACATCATCTTGATCTGATAAAAAAATATAATCTCCTAATGCTTTGGACATTGCATTGCCGAAATTGCCGATATGGCCTTTATTATCCGGGTTGTTGAAAACGATCTTTACCCGTGGGTCATTAAATGCCTTAACTATTTCAATGGTATCGTCGGTAGAATGGTCATCGGATAAGATTACCTCATCATTTTCACCCAAACATAGCAGAATGGATTGTAATTGTTCCTGAATAAAATTGGCCCCATTATAGGTCGCCATGCATACCGAGATTTTTTTGCTCATGGAACTTTTTTAATTTTTCAAAAATAATGAGTGTAATGAACAAAAAGGTCATGCCCATTGAATTTGTTAAATAAGGGTTGAAAACCGATTGAAGATACACAAACGAGATTCCGAAAAGAAAAGGCCGAACGTCTAGGGTCTTTTCCGTAGGGTTGTTTTCACAAAATGCCTTATAATTATACGCTTTAAAGAAGATATAGACTAAAATAAAAAGCCAAAAGGCAAGCCCTAAAAGGCCTTGTTTATGAAAGAGTTCAAGGTACATAATCTCCATATGGCCAGGGCGAATGGCAACCCCGACCCCATACCCATGCCCTAAAAAGAAGCTAACAGGATTGACCATTTCCAAAACCTGTTCAATCTGCGCATAACGAATATTATCCGACACTGCTTTGTTACCCAATTGTTCCAAGGCGGCCGGCACAAAGGCCAAAGCCCCAATTACTATAGTAGAGATGACCACAATGTTCAACACTCTGTTTTTACGGGCTACCAAAAAACGATAGACGATGTAAAAAAAGGTCATGCCGAAGATCAACAACATATAGGCCCTGACCAAGGTTAACATTATGGCCATGAAAATGAGAAGTATCTTTATGCCGTTCCATGTACTTCGCGGGTTAAAGAAGTAAAAAAAGTAGCCAATAGCGACATAAACAAAGCCTTTGTAGATCATGGCTATATCACCCCTAAAACCAAACTCGGCAAAATATTCGGGTTTAGACATTGCCTGATAAATAGTGAGATATGGGATGAGTTTAAGATTTAACACCACAAAAAAGATTAGGTAGGCGATCGCCATAAATAAGGCCGAATACTTTAAGAGCTTGATCACTTTATCTGCCCTTTTGTAATCACTGATCATGATATCAAAAAACGGCAGAATGAAAAAGAAAGATACCATTTTTGCATCATCGATTATTCTTGATGGTTCTTCACTATTGAAAACCCCTCTTACGATTGCAATTAGAAAGACACCAATGAACATTAACATTAACGAAACCGTAGTCTTCGTAATCTTTTTGCCCAATAGCAACAAAAGCGCCAAAGCCCCTAAACCCGCAATAAATAAGTACATACGCAAGGTCAACGGCCCAAAGGTGGTAAGCCTGCCTGCCCCGCCTAAAAACAGCTCAAGCAAGAACAAGGTAAAAAACAACCCTGCCCAAGTGGTACCGCCTTTATTTCGCTTTAGTGAAATTCTCATATTGCACTTGACCATTCTTTAAACAATGTGCTCGTAAAAAAAAAGGTTCTAAACCTAAGGTTCAATTTTACGGCCCTTAAAAAACACACGATAAAATACTGAACGCCGTCAGCAAAGTTGCTTCCCGCGGCCACATGGGCCCCTTTGCAGAATATTTTAAAGCGGGTTCTTATGCGCTTCTCGTTAGTATCGTCCGATGTTGACAGACTGTGCGTGTTGATGGCCGGCACTACGTACATCTCTTTGAACGTTTGCTGTACACGGCCCAAAAATTCATGGTCGCTAAAATCGAGTTTAATCTTTTCATTGTAGCCTCCAACAGTATCGAAAACATGTAGAGAAAGCATCAACAGACTATTTATGGGGCGTATGTTTTTTAGTTCGTGCCTACCTTCTTGTATTTCTGCCAAGCTAAACCCTCTTTTAAAGCGATAGCGTGAAGGTGAAATCAATCGTCCATCTGACCCAAAGAGAGTGGTGGCAAATACAGCTATGTCAAGTTCCTCATTGATTTTTTTCATAAAAAGTGAAATAGTTTCACTTGAAATACCTGTGTCTTGATCTAAAAAAAGCAGCCATTTTTTGTTTTGCTGCCTTGCAATTTCCACTGCTCTATTATAGGCCTTGCCTATACCCGGGTTTTCTGTATCACTGATATACCGAACGTTTACACCCTCGACCTGGAATTTTTCCGGTCTTTCTTGGGGGATCGGACTATTATCATAAACCACCAAATCAAGGTTTTGGCCATCTCGCTCCGTTTTGGCCAACGTAATGAACGAATTGCACTTTTCCAATACCTCTTGGTATAAAACCAATACGACCAAGAGGTCATCGTATGAAAAATTCGGTTTATGCTTCATTTTTGTTCGACCTTATATTTTTAGCAAACAGCAATCCGTTCCATAACGCGAAGAATAAGACGCCATATGCCCTGCTCAAGGTACTTTCGGTCAGTAGATTCGCCCCTACCAGCAATATAAAAGCAAGATAAAGGAAATCTTTGTTTCTAAAGCCTATTAATAACCCGTAGCACAACAAAAATAGAAAGGCCAAAGGTGCTAAAATGCCTCCGGCAATCCAAAGTAGTGCGTAATAATTATGGGGATTAAGGTTTTGTGCCGCTGTATTTAGATCATAAAGGTTATTCTTCTTAAGATCATCATAACAGGCATCTAATTTATCTTGAACGTCGCCAAAACCGTAACCTAACATTGGGGCCGATGAAATAAGCGCAGTGTTGCATTGGTTAATACCGTTTCTGTCATCGTTGGCGAACATCTTTACAAGATTGTCAAATACAAATTGCGGACTTTCGTATTGGGTATACGCCTCGTAACTATCGGAAGCAATTTCATTTTTCTTAGTATTTATTAGGGATGCAAGCGCTATGGAAAGTAAACCCAGGAGTATCACAAACCCTATTCTATATTTCTTAGATGGTAGCTTGAAAAAGACATATGCCGGCAAAATCACTAGTAATAATAACAGGTTGGCCAACGAGTAAAAATAAACGATCAGCACAAGGCATAGTACCCACAAAAAGCCCAGTAACACTTTTAAAGGCCTTTTCAGCCCTTTGCTGAACAGGAAGTAGGTAACCAATAAAACACACCACACCAAGCTTTGCGAGGCATAGGTTTTATGTATATACATCTTGCTTTCAACTGTTTGCTGCGCATAATATAGGGTTTCATAAAAAGAAGCATCCCAAAGACTTTTTAGTTGTGTTAGAAAGCCTTGATCTTTCAATCCTTCAAATAGAATTAGTCCAGGGCTAGTCGTTACGGCAAAATCGGTAGCATAGTTCACCAAATATTGGAACAGATAGGCGATAAACAGCAGATTGGCAACAATGAAGGCCCCAAAAAGAATGTGAAGGCGCTTGCGGTCGATTCTTGGCGGAGCGTATAAAAAGACCCAAGGCAATACGGCCAAAGGAATCGCTTTTTGCAATTGGACAAAGGCATTTTTAGTGTTTTCAGAATAAGACACCGATAACACCAACAGTACAAAAAAGCCAATCTGAATCAGAAATGGCTTCCACCCCAATTCATTGAGATAATCCTTGATTGAAGGATAATAACAGATTACACAACTTAGACAAAAAGCAATTATCGCGACGGACATCACCCCAAAACGCATAATTGGAAAGAAGCAAAGCACGACCAACAGCCAAAACGGCAGGTTGTCTTTCAGTCCCGATGTACGGGTATTTCCAATATAAGGGGTCGGCATTTAATCCTTGGTTTATTTAATTGTAATCAGGGGGTACTGCTTGATAAGGCCAACAAATTCACTCACAATTTTACGACTCATCTTTAAATCGACAAAGACAAAAGACTTCATTCCACATTTATATGTTAATTTTAGGGCGATTTCAATAACAAAACATGTTCAAAGATAAGACCCTTTTGATAACAGGAGGCACTGGATCCTTCGGAAATGCCGTTCTCAATCGCTTTTTAGAGACCGATATTAGGGAAATTCGCATTTTTAGTCGCGATGAAAAAAAGCAAGACGATATGCGTACCCAACTAAGAAACAATAAAGTCAAATTCTATATTGGGGATGTTCGCGACTATAACAGCATTGCACAGGCGATGAACGGGGTTGATTACGTATTTCATGCAGCGGCTCTAAAACAGGTGCCCTCTTGTGAGTTTTTCCCACTAGAAGCTACCAAAACCAATGTTTTCGGCACTCAGAATACGATTGATGCCGCGGTAGCCCACAAAGTGAAAAAAATAATCTGTCTTAGCACCGATAAGGCAGCCTACCCGATCAACGCCATGGGCATCAGTAAGGCCTTGATGGAAAAAGTGGCTGTTGCCGCATCCCGTAATATTTCTGAAGATAGTACCACCGTATGCCTAACACGATATGGCAATGTAATGGCATCTAGGGGCTCGGTCATCCCTCTCTTTGTAAAGCAGATCAAAGAAAACACCCCTTTAACGATTACGGATCCTAAAATGACGCGTTTCTTAATGTCGTTAGAAGATGCTGTAGACCTAGTGCTTTTTGCCTTTAAAAACGGAAATCAGGGCGACCTTTTCGTGAACAAGGCGCCGGCAAGTACGATCGGAGATTTGGCCATAGCCTTAAAAGACATTTTTAAGGCCGACAATGAGATCAAGATTATTGGAACCCGCCATGGTGAAAAGTTGTACGAAACCCTTTGCACCAGAGAGGAAATGCAAAAAGCCCAAGATATGGGCGAATTCTATAGAATTCCTGCCGACAATCGCGATTTAAACTATAGTCGTTACTTCTCAGAGGGCGAGACCGATATTAGTGAAATCGAAGATTATCATTCTCATAATACCGAACGGTTGAATGAAAAGGGCATCAAAAAATTATTACTTGCCCTTGACTATATCAAACAAGAGCTTTAGATGAAGCATGTGGTCGAGATATCGGGTTCAAGCCATGTTGATGCGAGAGGAAAATTGATTTTTTTCAATACCTTCGACATGGGGCAAATTGTTCGATTTTACAGTATTGAACCTAGCTCGGTCAATGTCGTTCGTGCTTGGCAAGGGCATAAGCTTGAAAAGAAGTGGTTTTACTGCACTGCCGGAAGTTTTGTAATCAACCTAGTTAAAGTAGATGATTTTGAACATCCTTCTAAACAATTAAATGTGGAACGATTTGTGGTGAGTGCGGCAGAGCCTAAGATTCTAGCCTTGCCAAAAGGATACGCAAATGGGTTCAAAGCCTTGGTCGAAGGCTCGAAACTTATGGTTTTTTCAAATGCAAGCCTAACTGAATCACAGCAAGACGACTACAGGTACTCCATAGAACAATGGGCTGCACAATGGTAATTAAATGGAGAAGAAAAAAGTAGGTATAACAGGACAAAAAGGCTTTGTGGGCGATCATCTTTATCGCACGCTCGCCTTGGACGAAAGTGTCGAAATCGTTCCCTTTAAACGTGAGTTTTTTGACCACAATAATCTTTTAGAAGGTTTTGTGGCGCAATGCGATGTTATTGTACACTTGGCCGCTATGAACCGGCACGAAGACCAAAACGTTATCTACAAAACCAATTTGGAACTGGTAACTAAATTGATTTCGGCCTGTGAAAGCCAACAGGTTGCGCCACACATCTTGTTTTCTTCCTCGACCCAAGAAGAAAAGGACAACCTGTACGGAAAGTCTAAAAAAGAAGGAAAGGAAAAATTAATGGCCTGGGCAGCTAAAAATCAAGGACAATTTACTTCTTTAACGATCCCCAATGTATTCGGGCCCTTCGGCAAGCCAAATTACAACTCGGTCGTAGCTACTTTTTGCCATAAAATTGCAAGAAACGAAACTCCCGAAATACTTAACGACGGTGAAGTGGCATTGATCTATGTCAACGAACTGGTACAGGTTTTCATCAATGTAATCAAAGGAACCGCTGAAATTCAGCCTCTTGGCAAAAATAGCTATCAATTAAACGTTTTGCCAAACCATCATAAAAAAGTATCTGAAATTTTGAGCTTACTGCAAACCTTTAAGTCCGATTATATGGAGAACGGCGTTTTCCCGAACCTAGAAGA
>JBATIN010000389.1:0-6527 GCA_049667765.1 Flavobacteriaceae bacterium | reverse complement strand
GTATAGATGGAATGAAAATAAAAGTGGTCTTGAAAACTATAGTTCAGGCCTAACTCCTTGTATCTGATTTGCGCCTTGTCAAAATTCTCAGTGGTGACGTTAAAGGCAAAATGGTCGATTTTTACATTTTTGGAAGTTAGGTCAAGTTTCGGATCCTTCGCTTGTGCAGGAAATAAGGCAACACCTGTTTTTCCGGCCAACATAAAAATCGGAAAGTCGCCCCATTCGGTCAATTGGTAGCGTTTTAAACCTAAGACTTCAGCATACCATTTAACTGAGGCTTCAATGTCATTTACTCGAATAGCGACATGATCTAAACTTGTAATTTCAAAATGTGACATAGTGCTCTTTATTTAGTCTTTCATCATCTTTTCAAGGCCCTCGGGTGTTCTTGGTAAAGCATAACTCAGTACGTCGCATCCATCTTCGGTTACCAAAATAACATCTTCGGTGAAAACGGAAATTTGGTCTTCGTGATTATAGTACCAAGGTTCTACCGTAAATATCATCCCCGGCTCGAGTTTTGCCTCCGACAGGTCAGGGTCACCGGTTGATAACCCTAAATGATGTCCGAAATAGAGACCTACTTGCATATATTTTTTGGCATTTTCAGGTAGTATACTGTCGGTCAATTTTTTGATGTCGGCAAAAGTGATTCCGGGTTTGATAAAGTCGATTATCTGGTCGGCAATACCAACTTCCATGGTCAGTATTTCTTTTTGTTTCTCCGTAAATTTTCCAGAAACCGGGAAAGTTCTACCCACATCACTAACATACTGTTGGTATTCACAACCCACATCGAAAATGACCAGGTCACCATTTTCCATAACCCGATTTCTTCGGTTGTAGTGGGTGGCCAGAATCCGCCAAGGCCACAATGAATTAGGTCCTGACTTGATAATCGACCCAAAGGCAAGTCGATGGGCGCCGTTCACTTTATAATTTCCTTCAAGGATTCCTTCTAAATAACGCTCATCGACGCCAGCTCGAATACTTTTTGCTGCAGTCTTGATTCCTGCTACATTTATGGCGGTAACTTTACGCATGACTTCAATTTCGGCTTTAGATTTCACCATTCTGACTTTGGCCACCGCTTCATACAGGTTTTCGAATCTTAACCCCGATTGTTTTTGTCGTAAAACTTGAAATAGTATATTAACGGGAGATAGAGTTGCGATGTAATCCATTTTTGGAAATTCTAAACTTCCTTTTTTTTCGGCATCCATGAATATGGTAGTGCCGTTCTCGGCTGCCGCATCTATAACTTTTGAAAAATCTTTTATGTTATTTATGATTAAACCAGAATTTTGGGAAATCGTAGAATCTTTTATTATGGGTCTTCCAGGAAAATCATTCGGTCTTGAAGTGCTTTCAAAACGTAGATCACGTTCAGGGGCATATATGGCCGCGGATTTTGTATTAAGATTTAGCACCAAGAGGCTGTTGGGCAATTCCAATCCTGTGAAATAATAAAAATTATCGAGTTGACGAAAAGTTTCACCGTTTGAAAAACCATCCTTTGAGGGCATGACGATGATTCCTTCATTTGGAAGCTGTTTCATAAGTTTTTCCCTTCGCATCGAAAGTTCTTCCTTGGAAAATGGCAAGGAAGTCCAATCAAAATAATATTGCTCAGGAGTCTGGGAAAGGGCAATTGAGCCTATGAAAAGGATGACAAATGGGGTGATATATCGGATCATGAAGGCTGTTTTATGCAAATTTATGATGGGGTAAATTACGCAATACCTAGTATTTAGCCGTGTAGAATGCCTAATTAATTCGGTTTAAAAGCATTTTTTTTCGGTAAGTTGTTTTAACTGTTGGATACGTTGGACGAACCTTTTTTACACTTCAACCGAACTTTTGTTTTTTAACGAGTATTTGGTCTCGTTTAACGAACCAAACCCAAGTAAAATGGGGTCTGTGGGTTTTATATATATAAAACAAACAGTCATGAAAACCTTTGCAACTTTAATTTTTGTTCTTTTTATCGGAGCCGCTGCACAAGCTCAAGATGTAAAGGTTGAGACTATCGAAATGGGAATCGCTACTGAGATTGTTGTTGACGTTAAAGTCGAAAAGACTACCGAAGTTGCCCGTTTGTACAGAAGAAAAAATTCGACCGTTAAAAAAGAGCTTTCGTTCACTACCAAGCGAGATGCAGCTAAGATGGCTTAATTCACTAAAGCACGTTTTTCGGAATCACTTTTCGCATAAAAGTTTTTGCCTGTTTAATTTTACTTACTTCAGTATCCGGATTCCATTCTAAGGTGGTTTCCCAAGAATTTTCAGGAGAATATTCATCTTCCATACCCTGTAACATCCCTTGGGCTACTTTTTCCGATTTAATAATGGTAACACATTCGGTATTTAGGTTTGCACTACGAGGATCTAAATTAAAGGTGCCTACCACAGCGATTTTGCCGTCAACGACCATAGATTTGGCATGAAGTCCAAAAGTAGGTCGATACTCGATTACTTTTTGCAATGCCCCGGTCATGATCTTGATCCGTTCAGCGGCATCGGGGCGAAATTCATAAATTTTTACTCCTGTTCTCAAAAGTGTACTTCGATCTTTTTGATATCCGCTAAAGGCTTCCAAATTATCGGTCGAGGCAAGACTGTTGGTCAGTATGCGAACTTTCACACCACGGGCCACCGCTTCCCGAAATAACTGTTGGCTCAATTCAGTGGTCACTAAATACGGACTTTGAATGTCTAAGGAGGTTTTAGCGTTTTTTACCAGTTGGATCAGTGAATCTGTGGAGATACCTCCGCCTGAAAGTCCTTCGGTGCCATCATTTTTACCAGGCATATCGGAAACAAAATTTACTTGATCTACCCATACCAATTTATCGGAGACTTTAATCGTAGCAAATGCCTTTGGAAGGTTGCTAATCTGTTCTCGTACCTGGGGCCAAAAGTTCTCAGGATTGCAGGCATACTCGTGCAATCGATTAAAGCGATCTGGGTTGGAAGTATTATTAGGAACCTCATCAACAATGTCGACTACTGGAAGGCTTAGTTTATTTTCCCAGTATTGTGTAAAGGAAGCATTTACGTCTTGGGTTGCCTTGCCCAATAGAAGTACATCACGATCACGAAAATTGTATTCATGGTCGTAATCGAAATATTCGTCCGCGATATTTCTTCCACCGGTAATGACTACTTTGCCATCGACAATGAAAGTTGTGTTATGCATACGCTGATTTGCAGAGCGAAAATCGGTTGTAAATTTTTTGACCTTTGCCAAAATACTTTTCCCAAGATTCACCCCCGGATTGTACACTTTTATGGAGATATTTTCGTGGGAATCCAAGGTTAAAATATCTTGTATATCGGCATCGACCATAATGTCGTCCACGATCATTCTGATCTTTACGCCGCGATCTGCCGCACGCACCAAATAGTCACAAGCGATCAGGCCTACATTATCGGTCGAAAAAATAAAGTATTGAATATCGATGGTCTTTTCGGCATAGTCGGTCAGCCAGGCACGGGTAACCATGGCACCCCCGCCGTCTTCAAGAACATAGACTCCTGTTTGGTGCTGCATACGGTCTTCTATAGCAGCTAATTCCTTTGAAAGGGTAGTCGAGGAATCGCGATGGATTTTGGTACAAAAATCGGTAAGCTCATCTCCAGCTAGCGGATTCTTATCCTCTTTACAAGAAAACATGAGCGTTGCTCCTAGTATATACACTAACAGTTTTATTCTAAGAATGGGTCTTGGTCTGCACATTGAATTTAATTAAATGAGGGTCTAGCTTATAATAATACTTCAACGTTTCTCGCTCACAGATTAAATATACTAATGTTAGTAATGAATTAGTTCACAGTTAAAAAAAATAGCTGGTTTTGAAAGTGTATTTAGTTATTTAGATGAAAATAGCTATATAATTGACCGATTAAAGACAGCTTCTTTCGGTAAGCTGTTTTCCCCATTGCAAACATTCGTCGAGCATTTTTTACCGTTCATCCATACTTTCTTCACATACCGAAAAATAAGGGTTTTTAGCGATTTATAACCCGGCTGGGCCTAGTTCTGTGGTTATCTTAGTGTAACCTGATAGTAAGTAATGAAATCAATTTTAACGCATTTCTTTGTTCTCATTTTCGGAGCGATTGCTCTGGCCCAAAATATAGAAAGCCATGATAAAGTTCAGTTTATTAAAATGGGTGTTGTTCTGGTCGATAGCCTTGATCATATTGTTTATAAAAAAGAAATGGCAGCCCAAACCGAAAACAGCGTAGCACGTTTGTACCGAGTCAAGAATTCGCGGGTGAAAAAAGAATTAAGTTTCACCGTTAAAAATATAAAAGCCAAATTGGCATAATACTTGAAGTACCCAAACCGACATTACAAAACCGTAATCGTCAAAATCTAGAAGCTATGATACTATTTGTAATTGCATTACCCGTTGTACTTTTTCTAAGTTATGTGACGCTTTTTCCAAAGAAAAGAGTTGAACTACAACCTATAAAGGTTCGTGTGGAACAAAATAAAAGACCATAGGTCAGAACACCTTAACGTATAAAACGCTCCACGTTCATAGCATGAAGGTGGAGCGTTTTTGTGGAATAATAATCCCTATTTCTATTTATTCTTTTACACCGGGCTGAAGGATCTTGTATCCGGTTTTGGCCTTTTCTTCGGCGACCATTCGCTTCACATCTTGCAGTAGTGCCTTGGCATCATAAATAATACCGTCTTTGATGGTATATTTTACGCCACCCTCTCGTATAACTTTATTATCCTCGGTTAATTTGACCGCCCCGGTTCCGTAAAGAACCTTCAGGTTTTTTAGTGGATTGGCATCGACGACTACAAAATCGGCCAATTTACCAATAGCAACGCTTCCTATTTTATCGGCAGCGCCTAATGCTTCAGCACCGTTCAAGGTTGCCGAACGGATAATTTCCAAAGGGTGGAAGCCTGCTTCGCGTAGTAGTTCAAACTCACGGATATATGCAAATCCATATAATTGAAAGATGAATCCTGAATCGGAACCGGTGGTTACGCGCCCTCCTCTGTTTTTGTATTCATTAATAAAAGTCATCCATAATTTATAATTCTTGCGCCAAGCCACTTCTTGTTCAGTACCCCAATCGTGCCAGTAGCTGCCATGTGAAATTTTACTGGGTTGATAGAACTCCCAAAGTTTGGGCATGGTGTATTCTTCATGCCATTCGGCACGTCGCGCACGTTGTAGGTCGCGGTTGGCCTCATAGATGTTGAAGGTCGGGTCCAACGTAAAATCGAGTTCCAACAATTCGGTCATTACGTTTTCCCAATGTTCGGAATACGGTTCAGCTGCCTGTGCCCAGAGGTTGCCCGCATTTTCAAATCGGTCTTGTTCGTTCTGGTAATTATAATCCAGTGGATAATCTTGTACCGTGCGGTCGTTGAAAAGGGCCTCAGGTAGTCCATACCAATGTTCCATACTGGTGAGGCCTGCTCTTGCGGAGTGTAAGACATTCCATCGGGCTACGCTCATTTGGGCGTGATGACAGGCTGAGCCCAACCCTAATTTTTTGTTTTCATCAAGGGCAGCGGCCATAATTTCAGGTTCTGCGCCAAAAAACTTGATTCCATCGGCCCCTTTTTTTGCATTGGCTCGAACCCATTCCCGGGCTTGTTCTGGTTTTGAAATCGGAATATCGTTCAGTGGATTGAAAGTATCACTCGTTTGGCCAAATGCAGTATAGGCATAAATGCGTGGTGCAATGATCTCGTTATTGGCACTTTTGCGTTTTAGATCCATTGTAAAGTCTACGCCACGACCACTAGGTTCGCGAACTGTAGTTACCCCATGGCCCATCCATAGTTTAAACACATAGTCGGGCTCGGCACCTTGGGCGGTTCCTCCAATATGGCCGTGCATATCAATGAATCCGGGCATAAGGTACATACCATTACAGTCTAGCTCTTTACCACCTGCCTTAAGTTTTGGCCGTTTTGATTCATCAATAGGAATGCCGTCATAGCCTACCACTTCAATTTGCTTGATAATGTTGTTTTCTACCACAATATCAATGGGTCCTTGTGGTGGCGCACCATTGCCGTTTATCAACATTACCCCACGAATGATGAGTTGTGAATGTGGCCCATCACCTTGAAGGGATTGGGCGGCGGCTTGTGAAATTCCAACAACGAATAATGCCAGAAGTAGTAAGATGGATTTGTTTTTCATAAAGTGGATTGTTGGTTTTTTTATATATGGGTTATTTTTAATTGTTGGTTAATCATTGCTAGGTACCTTTATCTTATCGCCCAAAAACAGTGCATTCAAGAATAAACGATTGGTACCGTACCATGAACCCCTAAAGTTCGGGTTGTCTGCAAAAAGCACTACCCGGCCGCTGCCCAGCTTACTTACAATTAGCGATGCCGAGGGTTTTACAAATTCATCACGATTTTTATCAGTCATAAAACCATCGATATGTGGATCTGCATTATACTTGGCAACAGTGGCATATTCATTTTTACTAGGTGCAAGCCAAACTTCATTGTTCTTATATACAGG
>JBATIN010000388.1:0-2393 GCA_049667765.1 Flavobacteriaceae bacterium | reverse complement strand
CGCAAATGCCTATGATCTTGGCTATTTAAAGCGATGGGATAAACTGACCCTTACTTCATCGGTCTATTATCAAAAAGAAACAAATGCCTTCGAGCGAATTCAAGAAAGTACTGGCCTGACTACGATCGACGGTATTGAAATCATACGAACTTTACCGATCAATCTATCTACCAATGAACGTGTAGGGGCCGAATTAGGCCTTTTATATAATCCAAAAAAATGGTTGCGGTTGAACGGAAGTTTTAATTTTTTCCAATTTAATTCAGAAGGTATTTTCAATCAAGTTGATTATGGGGCCAAAAACACCAGCTGGTTTTCACGCTTTAGTTCTAAGGTGAGCCTTCCTGGCAAAATCGATTGGCAGACAAACGGCTTTTACAGAGGGCCGTCTCAGAATGCCCAGACCGAAAGCAAAGGAATCTTTTCATTAGATCTTGCGTTTAGTAAAGATGTATTTAAAGACAATGGAACTATCTCGTTCAACGTTAGCGATCTCTTGAATTCCAGAAAAAGAAGGTCATTTACCGATACGCCGTTCTTTACTTCTGACAGCGAATTTCAGTGGAGACAGCGTCAGTTTACACTATCTTTTATCTATAGGATCAATGAGAAGAAGAAATCTGGCCGCAACGGGCAAAGAAACGATGATGGCAATGATGAAGAGTTCGGCTCATAAATCTATAAGGTGCAAAAGAAAAAGGAGCCGATCGGCTCCTTTTTTTATGATTCTAATCGCTTAGCTCTTTTTGCTTCGCGCTTTTCTTTCCAAATTTCCATTAAATTGCCTCCCAACCAATAGGGTACTACAAACATCAACAAAAATATCATTAACCAGAACCCAATGGTCAAAATGGTTAAAAACGCTAAAAATCCTAAGTATTGGTCGAATTCAAACATGATATTCACTTTTATGGTTACAAAGATAGTTTGAAAATAGTGAAACCTACAAATCAATTGCCAAAAAAAATAAAATTACATCATTTTTGATCCGGTCAAAAAAGGAATTAAAACCTTGATCCCCTACCTTTGTTTATACAAAAAACTACACTTCATGAAATTTCGTATTGAAAAAGACACCATGGGCAAGGTCGAAGTGCCTGCAGACAAATATTGGGGCGCACAGACCGAGCGTTCTAGAAACAACTTCAAAATTGGTCCTTCGGCCTCTATGCCGTTGGATATTGTGTATGGCTTTGCCTATTTGAAAAAAGCCGCAGCCTACGCCAACCACGAATTGGGCGTACTTGAAGAATCTAAAAGAAACTTGATCGCTACCGTATGCGATGAGATATTAGAGGGTAAACACGATGATCAATTTCCCCTAGTTGTATGGCAAACGGGTTCAGGCACCCAGAGCAACATGAACGTAAACGAGGTAGTTGCCAATCGGGCACATGAAATAGCAGGCCATAAAATAGGTGAGGGTGAAAAAACCATTCAGCCCAACGATGATGTCAATAAATCACAATCGTCGAATGACACTTTCCCTACTGGAATGCATATTGCTGCATACAAGAAAATTGTTGAAATCACTATACCCGGTGTTAAACAATTGAGGGATACCCTTCATAAGAAATCAACAGAATTCGCCAAGGTGGTTAAAATAGGACGCACCCACCTTATGGATGCCACTCCCTTAACTTTGGGCCAAGAATTTTCAGGTTATGTGTCACAATTAGATCACGGACTAAAAGCATTACAGAACACCTTAGGTCACTTAAGCGAACTTGCCTTAGGTGGTACGGCGGTTGGCACAGGTCTGAACACCCCTAAAGGTTATGATGTGCTTGTCGCCAAATATATTGCCGATTTTACAGGACTACCTTTTAAAACGGCAGAGAATAAATTTGAAGCCTTGGCCTCTCATGACGCCATTGTTGAAAGTCACGGAGCCCTAAAGCAACTGGCCGTTTCCTTGAATAAGATTGCCAATGACATACGCATGATGGCCTCAGGGCCTCGATCTGGTATTGGGGAAATTATTATTCCTGCGAATGAACCTGGTAGCTCTATAATGCCTGGAAAAGTCAATCCAACACAATGTGAAGCCCTAACTATGGTCTGTGCCCAAGTTATGGGAAATGATGTTGCTATTTCTGTTGGTGGTACCCAAGGGCATTACGAACTCAATGTATTCAAACCGATGATGGCCGCCAATATTTTACAGTCTGCGCAGCTATTGGGCGATGCATGTGTCAGTTTCGATGTCAACTGCGCTATTGGAATAGAGCCCAACCACGAGGTCATAAAACAGTTGCTGAACAATTCTTTAATGTTGGTTACGGCCCTTAATACTAAAATAGGGTATTATAAAGCAGCCGAAATTGCCAATACCGCCCATAAAAATGGTACTACACTTAAAGAAGAAGCCATTAAACTAGGCTATGTTACCG
>JBATIN010000387.1:0-4058 GCA_049667765.1 Flavobacteriaceae bacterium | reverse complement strand
CTATTGACCAGTCATGAAAACACAATTTCCAACGCTTTGGGTATGGCTACTGTTCAAGAAAAACTCTTTAACGATTATTCAGGAAAAGTGAAAAGTCTCGGGGCTTGGGGCGGAGACTTTATTTTGGCCACAAATGAAAATGATCCTACAGAATACTTCAAAGAAAAAGGGTATGAAACAATCATACCCTTTTCTGAAATGGTGTTACCCTAATACTTTATCTACTAATAAAAAGTAGCTCTATTGTCTTTTATTTCAGATGCATCTTTCAATGCCTCATATACAGCTGTATTAACTTTTGCGGCATTGGCAGCCTGTATAGAGTTGGTAAAGGTGCTGTAATTCTCCAATTTTGGCGCTTCTTCCTTTCTCGTTACGGTTATCATATAGATGCCTGTTTGGCCTTCTATAAGTCCCGAGGTAGCTCCTTCGGCCATGGCAAAGGCCGTACCAACGACTGCTGGTTCACTGCCAGCCCCTGGTATAGTCGGTGATTTTACGGTAAGCGCAGTAGCCGTGTTGGCCGTTACCTTATTATCCGATGCAAATGCATCCATACTTTTTCCTTTGTTGGCTGCAATGATCTGGGCCGCTTTTCTCTCTTTTCTGATTTTAGGCAATACAATTGCCGATGCATCTTCAGGTGTCATCAATCCTTCTTCATAACGGGCCGTTACCTGTGCAATGGCATATCCGTTATTAATATTGAAACGTTTTATTTCACCCAACTTGGTGTCAGGGTTAAAGGCCCATTGTACAATATTTCGTTGTGCCCCAAGACCTGGAAGATTTTCGTCGAGTGCTTTTATCTTATTTACGGGCATTACGGCATATTTTCTTTCTTCAGCTAAATCGAAAAATGTTTTGTCCGAATCGATTGACTCCATTTCAAATTTGGTAGCATCGGTGAACAAGGTGTTGATCGTTTCTTCAGAAGGCTCGATTTCTCTTGTCAGAGTAGCAATCTGCATAATATCTTGCTTGTCATCGACCTTTATAATGTGAAACCCAAAGTCGGTTTCAACTAACCCAATAGTGCCAACAGCATTGCCAAAAGCAAAATCATTAAATTTTGGCACCATGGTACCTTGTTGAAAATACCCTAGGTCACCACCATTGGGTGCAGAAGGTCCGTCAGAATTATCGCGTGCCAATTCTACAAAAACAACATCTTTCTTTTTGGCTTCTTTCAGTAGCTCTTTTGCCTTTATCTCGGCTTCTTCCTTGGTTCTCGTTATGTCCGGATTGGCCCGCATTGCCCCCGCGTACGTAATTAATATATGGCTGGCCTTAACCGAACCGTTCGGCTTTCTCTCTATCATTTTAGAAATCTTAAAGAAATCGCCATCACGATATGGGCCAAATATTTCGTCTACTTTTAATGAAGCCAAGGTATCTGCAAAACTAGCTGGCAAATCTTTTTTCGCTCTATAAATGGTATCGAACTTAGTATCGGAATGTCGATCAAGAAAAGCAGCAATATTCTTGGTATTCCTGAAACCTGCAATGGTATCGGTCTTGTCGGTCTGTGCGTTATACTCAATGGTATCATCCAACAATTTTGTCACTTCGTCTTTTATGGCTTTCTCATCGGCAAGTGAAGGTTTTTCGTTAAAGTGTACAAATTGAATATCGCGGGCTGCTTCTTGCTTAAAGTCCGATTTATGGGCATTGATATAAGAAGAGATTTCACTTTTTGTAACTGCAAGGGTACTATCGGGTATTGAGGTAAACGGAATTCGAACATACTTAAGATCAAGTTTGGTATTCGCTAACCGATAGTCTAACTCGCCTTCTTTTAAAGTGGCCCCTACCCCGGCCTTAATCAAGTTAAAATAAGTCTGTTGTTTTGCATTTTGGATGATAGAAACTTCGTCTTGAAGCCAAAGGTCATATTGGGCTGGACTATTCACCTTCATATCAGCGATAAAATTCCTAAATTTATTTTCATCAAAGATTCCGTTCTCGTTCTGAAATTGTGGGCTTTGGGCATATGAAGGTATATTCTTGATATAGTTCATAATCTGGTCCCTTTCAATATCGATTCCTAAATCTTCGATCTGATCACCTAATATGGCACCACGAACTTCATCTTCCCAAACTTGATTAACCAATTGAACCGAAGATGAAGTTGGCCCTTGTCTTTGCGAAGCTATTTCAACTTTTCGCCTAAAGGCATCTATAGAAATTTCTTTGCCGTTTATCTCGGCAACCGAAGACCCAACTTTTCCACCGCTTAAACTACTATTTGTAAAAACACCAGATATCACGAAGGCGAACAATGCCAAACCGATTATCAAAATCAACACCGTTGTTCGTTTTCTTATATTCTCTAGAATTGCCATTATTTGGATAGTTTAAAATCAGTTGGCGAAATTACCATTTTCTTTTGAAATAATAAAAAGTAAAAAAGCTAAATAGAAGTCGATCAGAGGCTTAATCTTTATCAAGCACTTGTAAGGTAACCAGGTCAATTTTTGTGCTGGACACTTCTAATATCGAAATAAGATAGTTCGCAATCTTAATTTCAGAATCTTTTTCGGGTATTCCGCCTATTTCATTAACGATAAGCCCACCCAAAGTTTCATATTCGTCATCTTCTGGAAGGTTAAGCTTGTAGTTCTCGTTTAAATAATCGACCTCCAATCGCGCAGAAAATTTATAATTGTTCTCATCAACCTGCTCCTCAATAAAATCTGTTGTATCGTGTTCATCTTCGATCTCGCCAAAAAGTTCTTCTACAATATCTTCTACCGTTACTAGGCCCGAAGTACCCCCATACTCATCTAACACTACAGCGATACTTTTTCTTTTTTTAGTGAGCACGTTTAAAACATCATGGATCAACATGGTTTCTGGCACAAATTCAACGGGAAGAAGAATACTCTTTATGGTTTTAGGTTTCTTAAAGAGTTCATAGGAGTGAACATACCCGATAACATTGTCAATAGTATCTTTATATATTAAAATTTTTGAATAGCCGGTCTCCGTAAAAAGCTTAGTTAAATTTTTGGGGGTCTCATGTAACTCAACGGCAGTTATCTCAGTGCGAGGCACCATAACCTCACGGGCTTTTACCGCTGCAAACTCAAGGGCATTCTGGAATATCTGAATTTCTGAATCAACTTCATCCCTTTCTTCAACGGTTTCCATTTGTTCTGTAATATAATCGCCTAGTTCTACTTTGCTAAAAGCCAACTGCACCTCGTCTCCTGCAGTACCAAAAATATTCTTTAAGATAAAGTCGGAAACCTTGATTACAAAGTCTGAAATAAATGAGAACAATATATAGAAAAGGTACGCCGGTACCGCCAATAGCTTTAATAGGCTATTTGAATAGATCTGAAAAAGTACTTTGGGCAAAAACTCGGCCGTGAACAAAATAATCAATGTTGATATAATGGTTTGGGTAATTAAACTGAAATCAGTTAACAAGGCATTTAAAAACGAATTGGATGAAAGCTCCATGTTCGCAAACCAATTCACCAACAGTTCGCCCATAAAAATACCATAAATGACTAGGGCAATATTATTGCCAATTAGCATAGTAGCGATAAACTTAGAGGGTTTTTTGGTCAATTTGGTTAGCACTTTCGCCAAAAAACTTTCTTGCTTTTTTACGATTTCTATGTGAATCTTATTGGCCGAGATAAAGGCGATTTCCATGCCTGAAAAAAAGGCAGAAAACAATAAGGATAGAATTATAATAAGAACTGGTGTACTCACGGTTTGTTTTGGTTGTCTTGCTTATGTTGAGCGAATTTCTTGAAATAGTACCGTCTAAAAAAAAACATAAACGTTGTAATCGCTGCTAAGAATATAAAAATATAAGCCCTACTTCTATCAGTGTTCCATAGATTGAATGCCATTATCGCTGAAAGAATCGCGATGACTAAATTTATATATATTGTATATTTTAAAAACTTTCCCATTATTGATTCTCTTTTATTGTCATTATGCCATAGGTTTTATGTGCATTCAAAAAACTCAGTTGTTTGTTGAAATCCATTCCCTCGCCATCCATAATGGTACCATCTTCAGGGTTGGTGAATTTAAAC
>JBATIN010000386.1:0-1777 GCA_049667765.1 Flavobacteriaceae bacterium | reverse complement strand
ACCTTACACAGTTAGCCTTTGGATATTCCCGAGATGATGCAGGAAAATTTCTTCCCATCTATTTAGAAAAAGGCATCCTTACCGTAGATCCCTTTGAAGTCTTGGATCAAGAAGGGGTAGGGCAATTGGTCAAAATGGGAACAGAGCGGGGTAGGAGTACTAAACCCAACCTTAAAGTCGGAATTTGCGGTGAACATGGCGGCGAACCAAGTTCTGTAGAGTTCTGTTATAATACGGGGATGAACTATGTGAGTTGTTCGCCTTTTAGGGTACCTATTGCGAGAATAGCATCGGCTCAGGCGGCGATAAAGGCTACGAAATAGCCATTCGGAATTGTCTTTCAGATTGAAAAGAAGCCTGCCTCTCGGGTAGGCTTCGTTTTTTGGAATATCTTGAATACATTTTCCGAAATGGATTTGGTGTAAAGGATATTTTTTATCGCCGGAAATAATCCTCTTTGATACCTTCTCTTTTTACTCCATTGACCAAGTGAACATCACGAAGTATTATTTAATTCTTTTCACTAACCTGTCAATCCATTTTATTCGTTGATTTTCATCGAGATATTTAACCCTTGAAATCCTCGTAACCTTTACGGGTTTTATACCGCAAAATTCTAACGTTGCTCTTTTCACGGCATTTAGGTCGCTGTTGCGGTATTGCCACCAGATCCACCAATTTGGGGCATCGCAGGTGGTAATCAGCTCGCCAGTTCTTCCTTTGAGCAATTTATCCCACATCGGATCATTGTCGTGGTATTTGTAGGCGAAACCAGAATACAAAGTCCTGTCGAGAAATCCTTTGAACAAAGCCGGCACCGAACCCCACCAAATAGGATATACAATGACCCATTTTTCACACCATAAAATGTTCTCTTGTGCTTGAACCAAATCGGGTTCTAGTTCCTGTTTTTCTTTATATCCTTTCCAAAGTATGGGGTCGAATTTCATTTCGCCAAGCCGTTGTATTCTGACCTCATGACCCTTTTCTTTGGCGGCAGAAAAGTAAGCTTCGGCGAGTTGCCCGTTGAAACTTTCCTTGTCAGGGTGTGCGAGTAGTACGTATATGTTCATTTTGACTCTTTTAAGCTTTTCGATTCTTGTCGTCCACTACATTCATAATATTATTTTCTTAATTATTGTTCAAAAACCCAGGACACGTCCAATTTTTAAGAAGAGACCTGCCAGGGCTATTCCGATTATTCCTCCTATCATTATCGCAAAAAACAGTTCTTTCAACGTCAAAAGGGCGTTGGTATCCATCTTTAACAAAATCAAAGTAGCAAGTGGCAAGTTGAGAACCAATCCAGTAATTACCCCAGGAGCATATTTCTTTAAATATAGCGTGGCGAACAGATGTGGCAAGAAAACATTCAACCATAACATTCCAGCAAAAGCGGCTATGGCAAAGTGGTATTGTTTTTCAGTTTGGTAAAACCCCTTTGCAAAAACGATTACAAACCCCAATACTGTAAATAGGGTTACCGCTACGCCAAATTGCCTTGTAGTTACGGGTTTATGAATAAAAGACGGGATTGATTTTGTCCACTTTTCCATGCCAAAAATCTCTTCGAGATTGTGTAAAGCAAAAGCAAAGGGTAGCATCCAGATTAATGTACTTAACTTGAGATCCATCTTTGTTTTTTAGTAGAGGAACGAAGCTTTTCTACTTTTCTATTAATTCCACCAATCAATAATTTATAAACAAAAAGTTTTAAAACATTGGGTCGGTTTTTATATTTTGTACTGCGAAAATATTCCATTGGTTCATCATATAC
>JBATIN010000385.1:0-9856 GCA_049667765.1 Flavobacteriaceae bacterium | reverse complement strand
GGCAACAAATTTCCCCGATCGGGTGGCTATTTTTTTCGGAAAGGATATTTCAGTACAACCCCTATACAATGCCGAAGATCTTATCACCAGTACAACAGCCGTTAAAGCAGCCGTTTTTAATGCGCTTACCCAATTGACCACCCATATTTCCGATGAGGCAAGCTACAATAGCACGGTGGAAGCCCTACAGGCCCAAAAAATCGATTTTCTATATCCCCAAGCGGTGAACCAGCGGGTGGCACAACAGTCTATTTTTGAAGCGAATAGCCTGGAAAAAGCTGTCCGACCGAGCATTTTCATCAGCCTACTCAAAGGGCTGTTCACCTTACTGAATTTTCCTCTGTTGTTGCTTTGGCGAAAGGTCTTTAAACCCAAAGTCTGGGAGCAAGAATTTATGGGCACTTTTCGGTTTGCCTATAGCCTAGCTAGCTACCCGATCTATTATCTGCTTGTTCTATTGACTGTTGGGTTCCTTTGGAATTTTCAACTAGGTTGGACAATTGTTAGTTGCCTTTTTCTATTTAATTGGGGATATGTGAAGAGGATTAAAAATTAGGGATGATTACACGACAAAGAGTTTTCTTTGATTTAGCAATTAGATGGTTTAGGTTTAAATAATGTCTGTTCTTTAAATATTTTAATGATTGCTCTATTTGCTAATATGTCTTGTTAGCCTCCATGTTTTGTTGCCGTTGCTCTTTTTATATTAGATACTTTTTGAGTTTTAATTCCCTGAGTTTTTTCGCCAATTTGTTTTTTCCTAAAGTATATCCAAGGGGATAAATAATAATGAAAATAATTGTACATAAAATTACTGCATTATGGTATTCCCAAGTTTCAATCATTGGTCGAATTCTTCGTTTGTAAGGTAAATAGTGAAGTAAAAAAGATCATACAATTCCCATTATTATTCCTAAGGGAATCCAAATTTCTAATTTGGTCATTCTTGTTTTCCAAATCCCGGATATGTTTTCAAAATTAAAGCCAACAACCTAATAAAATAAGCTATCACATCATCTCCCCAAAGAAAATGGCATTCATCAACAATTTGTTGGTGCCGTACCAAAAGGCCCTAAAGTTGGTATTGTCGGTAAAGACAATCACACGGCCTTTTCCTAATCTTTTTACCACAAAGGGCACTGAGTTTTTAATGAGCGCGGCATTTTCTTTCGAAATATAGCCACTTAGCAAAGGGTTATTTGAGTATTGAATAGGGTTGTTGTAACTTTCTTTATCGGGGTTGATGTACACGTTCGAGTTTCTGAATAGGGCCAACTTATCGTTTTTATAGCCAAAATTGATGGGATGCGATCGGTCAAGTTTGGTCTCGAAAATAGAACCTGCGGTTTCTTGGGCGCCATTGTAATCTTGTTTTTGGGCAAATGAAATATTCTTGGCTACTCTTGTGCTATCTTTTTTAAACTCCAGTTTCAAAAATTCGTTTTTAGTCAGCCATTCAGCCACACTAGTATAGCCAATCAACGTGCCTCCGTGTTTGACCCATTCTTTAATCTTATCGGCGTTCTTTTTACTCAGGGCCGTACTACCATACGAATTTGGGATAATCAAATCGGTGTATTCGCTCAAGTCCACGCCGCTAAAATACTCGGTGTCCAGTTTGGTGAGTTTCATGTCATAACGGGTGTCGAAAAGGTGCCAAATTTCACCTGCATCATAAGATCGTACCCCGTTGCCGACCAATATGGCCACCCTTTGTTTTTCAATGGGGTCAAAGTCGTTACTGCCCAGGTCGATGCCTTTGGTGAGTCCGGTGCCGACGGCCGTCATCTGTAGTTGGCTTTCCTGTGCCACTTCGGTTAAAAAGGCATGTAGTTCGTCGACATCCAACTCTTGATTTTGTACCGGGATCATGATCGTACCGTAATCATACGATTTTCCTTCCAAGACAAAAGGCATTTTTGCCACCTTGGCCCGTATGCCTTTTTGAGTGATGGTATTCAAGGCTTTTGGCGTGTAGTACCCGTTAGAAGCGAAGAGATAAGCATAGTTACTTTTATTGTCCACCGAACCCACTACCGGCTGTAGTTCTGTAATTTCAGCCCCTGCATGGGCCAACGAACCTAATTCTTCATAATCGAGGTTAAAGGCCAAAGGAAAGGTCCATGCCGAAATATCATAAAAAAGACTATCGGTAAAGGTGGTGCGCTTTTCGAACATCGCCTTGATCAAACGAGGATTCTTTTGGTCCATTGGCACAACATAGCTTGTGCCTTTGCTATAGTTTTTCCCGCTTAGGGTTACAGCATCGGCGAGTTCATGAAACTTGATCTTGTGCCGTTGCAATATTTCTGCCAAGTGCCATGCTTTGGCGGCATCTTTGCTATCGCCAAAAATGATGGCCTTGGTCTTTGATTTGGCATTTTCATTTCTTAGATCGCGATAATAGTTTCGTTGAAATTCCAATATTTTAGTACGCATATTTGTAGCCGCTTCAATAGTGGAAAGGGCCGTGGTAAACTGATTGCGAATGGTAAACGGAAAGGTCAAGATACCGTTCTCGCTTTCTTGAATATGACCTCTTGAACTGCCTTGCTCGAAAAGAATACCAATACTACCGTTTACATCGGGAAAGGTTGAACCCTTGCCATAAAAGTAGTCGTCATAGCCTTCTTCGGAATAATATAAAGATCCTATCTTGTCCAACGCCTTGGCATGATAGGTGCCGATTTCTGCGGTCAGTTCTTGATTCAGTTTCGGGGTCAACGGATGGACCCGCGTTGGTTCCCCAGGTTGAAAAAAGAAGGTGGAGTTTGTGCCCATTTCATGATGATCCGTCAAAATATTCGGCAACCATTTATGAAAGGTTTCTATGCGTGCACGACTTTCAGGAAGCTGTACCGGCAACCAATCACGATTCATATCGAACCAATAGTGGTTGGTACGCCCACCGGGCCATACTTCGTGATATTCGCGCTCGTTACCATCGGCATTCAAATTGATGCTTTTGTTGGTATTGGCCCAATACGCAAAACGTTGTAGGCCATCGGGGTTAAATGATGGATCCATTAAAATAACCGTTTTGTCGAGCATGGCTTCGATTTCAGGCCCTTGTGCTGCGGCCAAATAGTAGGCGTAGGCGAGTCCCGCGTTAGCGCCACTAGGTTCATTGCCATGAATGGAAAAGCCTTGGTATACGATGATGGGCTGATCTTCAAGCGCTGTGGTACTGCCGCCAGCTTCGGTAAGGGCAAGATGGTCTTGTCGTATCTTTTCTATATTGCCATGGTTTTTAGGGGAGGTCACCGTTAAGAGCAAAATAGGTCGGCCTTCAAAGGTCTGCCCTCTATTTTCGATAGTCATGCGATCACTGGCCGCGGCCAAGGTCTGCATGTAGAACATAAGTTTGTCGTGGGTCACATGCCATTCACCCACCTCGTGGCCTATAATTTCTTTTGGCGTAGGTATATCTACATTATAACTGATGTGCTGTGGAAGGTAATAATTGAGGTCCAAGGTTTCTTGGGCAAAGCTAAATTGTAGAATAAGGGCAGTGAGTAGAACAAATAATCTTTTCATATAGGTGTGAATTAGTCAAGTTTTAAAAAGAAGTAATTTAAGATTTTTGATTGGAACCGAGATTTTAGGCTTTTGTGCCCTAATGAAGTAATTTTTTAGTTGCATAGCCTAAGCTACGGATCTCAAAAATTAGGAAATTTGGGTGCAAAATGCAAAATTCGTAGGTAAAATATAAAGGCTTAATTGACTTCTCAAAAAAAACGACCCATAAAGAGGGCCGTTGATTGTATTTTAGATTTGATTCTTAAATATCGTCAAAACTGACATCGGTAAAACTCTCCGATGATTTTATTTCCCCGTTTTGACTTGGTACTTCATCTTCCTCTTTCTTGAAATCTTTATTATGCCGTTCAGAAATGACTTCGCTTCCTTTTTCATCAATGATGTAGTCCATCATTTCTTCCACATGTTCCCTAAAGGCGGTGAAATCTTCCTTATAAAGGTATATTTTGTGTTTTTTATAATGAAATGAGCCATCATCATGTGTAAACTTTTTACTCTCGGTTATGGTCAAGTAATAATCACCTGCCTTGGTACTTCTGACATCGAAAAAATAGGTTCTTCTGCCCGCCCGTAAAACTTTTGAATAAATTTCTTCCTGGTCCATTAAATCTTTGTCGCCCATTTCGTCTGGTATATGGTTGTGTTTATTAGGTGTTGTTCATTCAAAAATGAAAAAAAAAAGCGTATCGAGCAACAATTTTTTAGTTTTCTTTCTCTGAAAGCTGACTTATATAGAGCTCTTGGTAATACCCTTCTATATCGTTCAATTGTTCGTGGGTACCTTCTTGCAATAGCTTTCCATCGGCCAGAACAAGAATTTTATCGGCATTCTTGGCCGAAGATACTCTATGGCTTACAATAAGGGTGGTACGATTTCTGGAAGCTTTTTTGAGGTTGTTCAAAATTTCTTCTTCCGTTTCGGTGTCCACGGCCGAAAGGCAATCGTCGAACAAATAAATTTGAGGGTCCTTAATTAAAGCTCGGGCTATAGAGACCCTCTGTTTTTGACCGCCACTAAGAGTTATGCCTCTTTCGCCCAATATGGTATCGTACTGTTTTGAAAAGCCCATTATATTATCATGTACTACCGCATTGGTAGCGGCCATAATGACTTCCTCATCGGTGGCATCTTCTTTACCGAATTTGATATTGTTTTTTATAGTGTCAGAAAATAAAAAAGCATCTTGTGGTACCGCGCCGATACTGCTGCGTAAGCTTTCAAGATTTAACTGGCGAATAGGTACATCATCAATTAGAATTTCGCCCGAGGCAACGTCATGTAGTCGGGCCACCAAATCTAAAATGGTGGATTTACCTGATCCTGTCTTACCCAAAATGGCGATGGTTTCCCCTTCGTTTATGGTAAATGATAGGTTTTTTAAAGCATTGATATTGGTGTCTTCGTAGATAAATGAAACATTTTTAAACTCAATTTTACCTTTAATCGGGGTGCTTTCTGGGACTAGATTCACTATAGAAGGACTTTCCTTTAAAAACTCATTGATGCGTTTTTGCGAAGCTTCGGCGCGTTGTACTATAGAGGTAAGCCAACCCACAATGGCTACTGGCCAGGTCAACATGTTTACATACAGGATAAATTCCGCAATTACCCCTACCGATTCAATCTCTCCGTCTATATATTGCTTTCCTCCTATGTAAATTACAAAAATGTTACTGATGCCGATCATTAAGACCATGAGCGGAAAAAACCAGGCGTTCACTTTAGCCAAATCCATACTCTTATCCTTTCCTTCAATGGCGAGTACGTTGAGTTCTGTGTTGATTTGGGGTTCAAGGGCATACGCCTTAATGACAGAAACCCCGGAAAAGGTTTCTTGGGTAAAGGTCGATAAGGTGGATAGAAACTCTTGCACCTTGGTGCTGCGCCTATGGATTATACGACTGATCTGATAGATCAAAACCGATAAAAAGGGTAGGGGTACCAAAGCATACATGGCCAATGTGGGGGCGGTAATGAACATAATGGGAATGATGGCGGCAAAAAGCGTAATGGTATTTATACCGTACATTAAGGCAGGGCCTGCATACATGCGAATTTGACCCACGTCTTCGCTTATTCGGTTCATAAGGTCGCCCGTTCTATTGCGTTTATAAAAATCAAGGCTCAAAAACTGATAATGGTCGAATACCTCGTTCTTTAGGTCATATTCAATATAGCGGGACACATTGATGATGGTCTGGCGCATTAAAAAAGTAAAAAACCCTGAGAGGAGCGCCGCACCCACTATGATTAGAATATAGTTCAACAGTTGGTCTTTGGCAAAAGGTTCGTCGATTTTGCCATTCATGAAATCTTCGACAACGGTGATTGACTTGTTGACATATGAGGGCATCACCAAGGTAAAAATCCGTGCGATAATGGTTATGATTACCCCCATGAGCAATTTGAACCAATATTTTTTAAAGTATTTGTTAATGTACCTTAGTTCTTTCATAGGGAAGCAGTGCGCTAATGCAACGATGGTGTTATCAGCGTTCAAAGATAACGGTTTACACTAAATGCAAACGTTATAAAATACATAAGATAAAAGGCCCTGTCTAGCATAGGTTCAAAAATAGATTGTTATTTTTGCCACTTATAACTTGGCCTAAACCTATTTAAAGTTCTTTAAACATGCTAACAAGAAGGCACATTCGGGTAAAAGTAATGCAATGCATATATGCCCTAGTACAATCAAAGGAGGACTCCCTGGAGAAGCAGGAAAAATTTCTACAGTTCAGCATCGGCAATATGTATACCTTATACCTGTTGCTATTGAGCCTTTTGATAGAAGTGCACAAAATGGCCGAAGAACAACTGCAATTAGCATCAAAAAAGTACCTAAAAAATAGTACCGATAGTTTTCCTGATAAGGAAAAATTTATAAACAATGCCGTTTTGCTCCATTTGGCGCAGAATAAACTGCTAGAAGCCGAACTTTCAAAGCGCAAATTGAAAAATTGGTATTTAAATGACGAATACGTAAAACTCCTGTATAAGGATATTGTTGAAAGCGAGAGTTACAAAAAGTATATGCTGGCGCCTTCGAGGTCCTTTGATGATGACCGAAAACTCGTCGCTGAACTGTTCAGTGAGGTAATCGCCCCAAATGAGAAAATCTACGATTATTTTGAGGATAATCAACTGACCTGGGTCGATGACCTGCCTATAGTCAATACCTATATTATGAAGCTGTTCAAAAAAGTACGTCAAGAGCCAAAAGCGACTTTTTTCGTGCCCGCTCTTTTAAAAGATGAAGAGGATATGATTTTTGCACGTAAGCTTTTGACGAAAACATTGTTGAACGATGCCATGTTGACCAAAGAGATCGAAGGAAAGACCCCGAATTGGGACAAGGACCGAATCGCCGATATTGATGCCATTTTGTTGAAAATGGCCATTTGTGAACTTTTGAATTTTCCGTCTATACCTGAAAAAGTGACCATCAATGAATTTTTAGAAATTGCTAAAGAATATTCTACTCCTAAAAGTAGCATTTTCATCAATGGTGTACTCGATAAATTGGTAAAGGAGTACAAGGTAGAAGGTAGGTTGCAAAAAGTTGGGCGAGGGCTTATGTAGCAATGTGAATCGTTGCCCATCGATGAACTACATCGATTTTTTTTTTAAAAAATAGACTACAGAAGGTATTTCATCGTTATTATTAATATTTCTTTAAATTTGTAACAAAATAAATTAGGTATTACTATGAGAAAAGCAATTTTATCTTTGGGGATTTTATCACTGTTAATTACGGCTTCGTGCAAAGAAGATGCATCGAGCAAAATAAAGACAAGCAATGTGGCCGTAGCTGCAGAACGTGACCAAGCGGCTAAACAATTGCCCGTTATGGAATTCGATAAAGCGGAACATGATTTTGGAACAATAGAACAAAATGCACCGCAAGAAACTATTTTTACCTTTACCAACACAGGTAATGCACCTTTGATTATTACCGATGCCAAAAGTTCATGCGGATGTACCGTACCTAAAAAGCCAGATGCACCGATCGCTCCTGGAGAAAAAGGAGAATTATTGGTTCGTTTTAATGGCGCTGGTCAAAATCTAGTGACCAAAACGATAACCGTAACCGCAAATACCGAAAAAGGGCAAGAACTTTTGAGAATAAAAGCCTTTGTTAACCCTAAAGGCGCCGCGGTAGCAGGTCCTGTTGCCCAATAATTTAAAAACGAGAGAACACTTATGGGAGATTTAGGACAGTTTCTACCAATGCTACTGATATTTGTAGTGGCGTACTTTTTTATGATACGCCCACAAATGAAGCGCGCAAAGGATGAAAAAAAATTCGCCTCTGAATTAAAAAGAGGGGATCGAGTAATTACCAAAAGCGGCCTTCATGGTAAGGTCATGGATTTGAACGATAGCGATGCCTCAGTAGTCTTAGAAACTATGGCGGGCAAACTTAAATTCGATCGATCGGCCATTTCAATGGAGTTTAGTAGAAAACTGAACGCACCGGTGGTAGAAAAGAAGTAATTTTTACTTAGAATAAGAATTAACGACGACCCTTGGTTCGTCGTTTTTTTGTTTTTTATTTTTAGCGAGAAACAGTATCTTCATGCTATAGCTAAAATTTTTACCATGTATACCGACCGACGTAGTTTTATCAAGAAAAGTTCTTTGGCCTTTGCAGGAACCAGTGCCGCATTTTTATTGCCTATGGATCTATTGGCTGCCGTTCGTAAGCGGGTAGGGCCAAATGACCGCATTAATGTGGGCCTCATTGGGTGTAATGGAATGGGTTTTTCAGACCTGAGAGCCATGTTGAAGATTAGCGAGGTTCACGTTGTAGCCCTTTGCGATGTCGATGATGCTGTGCTTGCCTCAAAAACCGCCGAGCTGGAAAAAGCGGGCATCAAAAAACCCAAATGGTATAAGGACTATAGAAAACTTTTAGAAAATAAAGATATTGATGTGGTCATCATTGGTACTCCTGATCATTGGCACTGCCTTATGTTGACCGACGCCCTTCAAGCGGGTAAAGACGTGTATTGTGAAAAGCCGATTGCGAATTCCATTCAAGAGGCCGATATTATGTTGAATTATGTCGGGGCGAGCGATCGTATGGTTCAAATTGGGCAATGGCAACGTAGCCAGCCCCACTTTGTCGATGCGATCAATTATGTACACTCAGGTAAACTGGGCAATATTCGCCTGGCAAAAGCATGGGCCTATCAAGGGTGGATGAAACCCGTTCCAATCGTGCCTGATAGGGCCGTACCCGAGGGGGTTGATTATAAAATGTGGTTGGGCCCTGCACCAGAACGCCCTTTTAACGAGAATCGGTTCCATTTCAATTTCAGATGGTTTTGGGACTATGCGGGAGGATTAATGACCGATTGGGGCGTACATCTCATAGATTATGCCTTGTACGGTATGAAGGCCGGTAGACCCAATTCGGTGATGGCACTTGGAGGCAAATTTGCATACCCAGACGATGCTTCAGAAACTCCGGATACGCTGCAAACTGTTTTTGAGTACGATGGCTTCTCCATTTTATGGGAACACGCCACAGGAATCGATGGTGGTAACTATGGCCGCAACCACGGTATAGCTTTTATTGGCAATTTAGGTACTTTGGTTCTTGATAGAAATGGTTGGGAAGTAATTGCTGAGGAAGAATTTCAAGGATGGGGCAAAAAAGGCATTCCCAAAATGGAAGCTTTTTCAAAGGATACAGGAGGCGTTAGCGGCCTCACCCTGCATACCGCCAACTTTATAGAAGCGGTAAAAAGTAGGGACGGGTCAAAACTTACGGCCCCAATAAAAGTAGGCTATGATGCTGCCCTGGTTTCCCATATGGGCAATGTAGCATTTAAAACAGGGAACCGTATTTATTGGGATACGGAAAATAATAAATTCAAGGAAGAAGCAGCAAATGAATTCATGAAGGCCCATTACCACAATGGCTGGCAGTTGCCGATACTTTGACCAAAAGCTCCTGGAATATAAATAGTTTCAAAATAGCACATTTTTAAATTGAGGGATTTTGGATTCTTATCAGCACTTTTTGTACTTATCGTTAAGCCCTACACCCTTTAAAATCATTGGAAAGATTTTCTCAAGGCGTGCAAGCTTTGTCTTTTCCTGTTTTGCGTCTGCGATATACTCCGAGTATTCTTTTTGTTTATAGGGTGTTAAGGCGGTGAAGGCTTGGCTTGCCTTCTCATGTTCTGACAAGGCCGATTTTAATAATTCTGGTACTTCCGTTTTCTTTGCGCTCTTCTTTGTAGGTGCCAGTTCCAGTCCCTTTTTTGAGTTTAGCAACGATTCGTTCATGTACGCGAGTACTAC
>JBATIN010000384.1:0-3985 GCA_049667765.1 Flavobacteriaceae bacterium | reverse complement strand
GCAATCAAATTCATATCAAAATTGCTAAACCCGAGCCGATTCAATCCCGTATTGAATTTAAGATGAACAGGGTAGTTTTTTTGGCCAAGTCTTTTGGCTACCGAAATGAATTCTGCAAGAATTTTTGGGGAGTAGATGCTAGGTTCTAAACAGCGCTCGATCAAGGTCTCAAAACTTATGGGCTGCGGATGAAGCACCAAAATGGGTGTTTGTATTCCTGCATCGCGCAAGGCTTCCCCTTCGGCTACATAGGCTACTGCGAAGTAGTCTACACCCAAGGTTTCCAATTTTTGGGCAATTCGTGGGGCATCGCTACCATAAGCGAAGGCTTTTACCACCGCGAGAAATTTTGTTTCGGCGCGTAGTTTAGATTTTAGAAATGCATAGTTATGTTCGAGCGTTTTGAGGTCGATTTCGAGAACGGTCTCGTGGGTTTTAGGCATCGGAGGATTTTGTAGTTGGCGTAATATCTTCAACGTGAACATCAATTTCTTTCACCCGTTCTTTGAGCATAGCCTTATAGTATGCGGCCCTGCTCAGCGGTTCATACGCATCGGTTTCACCAAGTAATACTAGTTTATCGTTACTCGATTTTCGAAAGCTGTAGTTGGCCAAGTTACCTGTACGGGTACAGATGGCGTGTACCTTTGTTACGTATTCCGCAGTCGCCATTAAAGCAGGCATGGGTCCGAATGGGTTCCCTTTAAAATCCATGTCAAGTCCGGCTACGACTACTCGTACGCCTTTGTTTGCCAGATCATTGCAGACAGTTACGATTTCATCATCAAAGAATTGGGCTTCATCAATGCCAACCACATCACAGGTATCGCCAAGAATTCGAATGTTCGCTGCCGCGGGTACTGGCGTAGATCGTATTTCGTTGGCATCATGTGACACCACCATTTCTTCATTATATCGGGTATCGACCATGGGTTTAAAGATCTCGACCTTTTGTTTTGCGAATTGGGCACGCTTCAACCTACGGATCAATTCTTCGGTCTTACCAGAAAACATTGATCCGCAAATGACTTCTATCCAGCCGAACTGTTCTTTATGATTAACGGTATTTTCGAGAAACATTTCGTAATTTTAGACGAAAATAGATTGTTTTTTCGTTCCAGTTAAAAGAGATGCTTAAAATTAGTAAAAAAGGCACATCTTTTGCGTTTGCCTAAAATAAAAGCCATGAAGAAGAAGCTAAAAGAAGAGTTGGTCAAATTGTCTACTGATATCATTACATCTAGAGATGATGCTAATATCGCCACCTTATATAAATCGGCGAAAGACCTGTATGAAAAGTTGGCGGTACTCAAGTATATTGAGGAAAAACTGCACGACATTGAAATCGATGTTTCTAAAAATGTTATAGCCGCCAAGTTCGAAAAAATGGCGAATGCAGTGTTAAGTGCCAATTCGTCCGTGCCTGAAAGTAACCCGCACGAAGAGGATATTATGATACCCGGGATCGATACCATAAAGGATATGTTGCCCGAAATGTCGAACGACATGCCAGTTGATTCTGTTCTAGAAGAATTTTTAGGTAAACCTAATTATATGAAGAACGATCAAGAACTGTTCATGCCCAGTTCGGAAAAAGATGTTAAAAAGGAAGCTCAGTCCAAATCGTTGAACGATAAATTGAGCGCCAAAGAAATTAAAGTCGATTTGAACAATCGCTTGGCTTTTGTAAAACACTTGTTCAACGGAAGTGCAGAAGAATACAATCGGGTATTGTCGCAGCTCAATACCATTAATACCGAAGAGCGTTCTATATCATTCATAAAGAACATGGTGAAACCCGATTATAATAATTGGGAAGGAAAAGAGGAATACGAAATCCGTTTCATGGAATTGATCGAGCGACGGTTTTTGTAATCAAGTTCATAAGCAACAAGAATTTTGGCCGAATGCAAGATAATTAGCATTCGGCTTCTTATTTTTAAGGATGGGAAAATTATACTTGGTTCCTACACCGATAGGCAATTTGGAAGATATGACGCTCCGCGCAATTCGGATCTTAAAGGAAGTGGACCTTATCTTGGCCGAAGACACGCGAACAAGTGGGAAGCTTTTAAAACATTTTGAAATTGCCACTCCTATGCTGTCGCACCACATGCACAATGAGCATAGAATGGTTGAAGGAATCGTAAAGAAAATTCAGTCGGGACAGAATATCGCCTTAGTATCAGATGCCGGTACGCCCGCAATATCGGATCCTGGTTTTTTGCTGACCCGCGCCTGTGTCGATCATCAGATTGAAGTAGATTGTTTGCCCGGAGCTACGGCCTTTGTGCCAGCCCTGGTCAATAGTGGGTTGCCTAATGACAAGTTTGTTTTTGAGGGGTTTCTTCCCGTAAAAAAAGGACGGCAAACACGTTTAAAACTTTTGGCAGAGGAAACTCGCACAATTATTTTTTATGAATCGCCCCATAAATTGGTAAAAACCCTAGGTCATTTTGCAGATTATTTTGGTGCTGATAGGCAGGTTTCGGTTTCCCGTGAAATCTCAAAATTGTATGAGGAAACCATTCGTGGCACAGCGGAAGAGGTGTTAAAACACTACACTGAGAAACCACCCAAGGGTGAAATCGTTATTGTTGTTGCAGGAAAGAAAGTAAGTTAAATTTAACGCTAAATCTGTTCTTCGACGGGCTCAGACTGACAAAGGTGTTCCAAATTGTCTTTTTTTAATTTTGAGAACAGCTGAATTTTCAAGCTATTCGCGATGCCAAATCAATGTTTACATGTTATGCGGAGTCTGCCTGCACAGCGCTTGTCGATGTGTCGAAGCACTTGTACCTTTTTTGTTCTAAATTGGCACTATGCTAACACCATGGTTCATTTCCTTGTTTACCGTAATCGCCGTTTATTTTTTAGACCGATGGGAAAACAAGCACATTAAATCGCTTTTCGATTGGGTACCTGCCATTTTATTGGCGTACATTATCCCAGCTATTATCTCCTATATTTTAAAAGTGGATTATTCGCAAGCGGATATTCATAACTATAGCAAACTGTATATTATTCCCTTGGCCATAATTGCCGTAATGAGCAGTTTGTCCCTCAAACAATTGAAAGCAATAGGCTGGAAGCCGATATTACTTTTTGTGGCCGGATCTTTTTTTATTGCTGTATTTCCGGTATTGATGTCACTAGGCTTGTTTGATACAGAACTTATTTCAAAAACGTTGGTTTACGAAGAATATTGGAAAGGCATTCCGCCCATTGTGGGAAGTTGGATTGGCGGCAGTACCAGTCAATTGGTATTGAAAGAACTTGTTGAATGCCCGGAGAATATTTTTTTATCGGTTTTGGTCATGGATAATATTCTCGTAAATATTTGGACAATTTTGATGTTTCAGAGCATAAAAGGAAGTGGCGCCTTGAATAAAATGTTCAAGATAACCGATACCGTTATGCCCGAAGAATTGAGAGTGGATACTGGAAGGAAGCTTCCCGCAGTGTGGTGCACGATTCTTTTATTGGGTATTGTTGTATTGTGCAATGTACTTTTGGATAGTTTTATTGCCAAGGTCGTACTCCTTTCCCTTGTTGGGCTAGCGGTTAGCAATTTCATTCCTAAATGGAATTACAGTTTCGCCCTAAAAGTGGGCGGCATTTTGATCATTGTGGTTATGGCGGTACTTGGACTCAAATTGCAATTCGCCACTCTTGGTTTTAATCTCTCTTTCTTACTTTTTTTAGTGGTTTGGCTCTTTGGGCATTTCGTGTTTATGATTGTTATTGCCAAACTATTGAACGTGAACATGGCATGGGTGCCCATTGCCAGTATGGCGAATGTGGGGGGTATTGCAACTGCGCCAGCGGTTACGGCAGCCTATGAAAAAAAATGGATGCCCCATGCTATCGTACTGGCCATATTAAGTATGGCAACCGGTACTTTTTGGGGCATGTTGACGATTTGGCTGTTGGAGAACTTCTTGGTGTAACGAATGTCATGCTGAGCGCAGTCGAAGCATATAAT
>JBATIN010000383.1:0-8316 GCA_049667765.1 Flavobacteriaceae bacterium | reverse complement strand
GGCTTAAGGTATGTGGTTAAAGTTCCTTCGGAATCGATTTTAAAAACAGCATTGTTAGGTATATCCGAAAACAACAGATAATCGCCGTCAGCTACGTATAAAGGGCCTTCGGTCCATTCAAACCCTTCACCGATAATTCTTATCTCGACATCTGGATCGACAAGGTTTAAGGCTTCATTATCGAGAATTTCAATTTTGAATTCATACTGGGAGTAACAATTTGAACAGGAAAGCAATGTAAATATCAAACCGAAAAATAGTCTTTTGAACATGGGTGTTGTTTTAGCGGTGATCTTTATCACTTCTAAAATTAGGAAATATCTAGATACGTACTAAACTGGTTCTCCATATAAATCAAAATCAGCGGCCTCGGTGATTTTGATTTTTGTAAATTCTCCCTGTTTCAGGTAGTGCTTTGTAGCATCGATAAGTACTTCATTATCCACATCTGGCGAATCGAATTCGGTACGGCCTACAAAATAGTTACCCTCTTTACGATCGATGATGCAACGAAAGGTCTTGCCTATTTTATCTTGGTTGAGCTCCCAAGAGATTTGCGATTGTAGTTCCATAATTTCATTGGCACGTTCTTGTTTTACTTCCTCAGGAACATCATCTACCAATGAATACGCATGGGTATTCTCTTCATGACTGTAAGTAAAACAGCCCAAGCGCTCAAATCGCATTGCTTCGACCCAATTTTTTAAGGTCTGGAAATCTTCTTCGGTTTCCCCGGGATACCCAACGATCAAAGTGGTTCTAATAGTCATTTCAGGTACTGCTGCCCGAAACTCTTGTAATAATTTTGTCGTCTTTTCTTGGGTGGTACCACGGCGCATACTTTTTAAGATGGCATCTGAAATATGCTGTAAAGGAATATCGAGATAGTTACAGACTTTGGGCTCGCGTTTCATGACCTCCAAAACGTCCATAGGGAAGCCCGTCGGGAAGGCATAATGCAAGCGGATCCATTCAATTCCTTCAACTATGATCAGTGCTTCTAATAACTCTGCAAGATTCCTTTTTTTGTAAAGGTCCAGTCCGTAATAGGTGAGATCTTGTGCGATAAGAATCAATTCTTTGACACCCTTCGCTGCCAACTTTTCAGCTTCGGTGACCAAATCCTCTATTGGGGTACTTCGGTGTTTTCCCCTCATAATCGGAATGGCACAAAACGAACACGGGCGGTCACAGCCCTCAGCTATTTTTAAATAGGCATAATTCTTAGGGGTTGTAGTTAAGCGTTCCCCTATCAACTCATGCTTATAGTCGGCCCCCAAGGCCTTTAACAGATTGGGCAGTTCGCTTGTACCGAAATATTCGTCTACATTGGGTATTTCTTTTTGCAGGTCTGGCTTGTAACGTTCGCTCAGGCAGCCGGTAACGAATACCTTATCGACTTCGCCGGCTTCCTTTTTCTGCACATAATCTAAAATGGTGTTGACGCTTTCTTCTTTGGCATTGGCGATAAAGCCGCAAGTATTGATTACTACAATGTTACCATCCTCTTCATGAACGACATCCTTATTGTTGGCACGCAACTGCCCCATGAGCACTTCAGAGTCGTACACATTTTTACTGCACCCGAGTGTTACTACATTGATTTTGTTCTTCTTAAGCGTTTTTGTGCGCATATCTTTTATAAGGATGGCAAAAATACGATATGATTAACTATTTCGTTGTAATAAGGCAAGATTTATTGCTTAAACCTTTTGCAAAAAATGCGGTCTCATTTTAAAGATCGAAAACTATGAAGGCATCAAACTTAACAACCATTGTTCTTTTATTTTTACTTGTGGGCTGCTCAAAGGATAAACCTGAAGATCCCATTCCTAATGAAAAAGAAATGTACTTTCCGCCTTTAACGGGCACTGATTGGGAAACTATAGGCATAGAAGAACTTGACTGGAATTCAGCTGCGGAACAGCCGCTCTATTCCTTTTTGGAAGAAAGTAAAACAGATGCTTTTATCATTTTGAAAAATGGAAGAATTGTAATCGAAAAATATTTTGGCGACTTCAATGCAAGCAAAAACCATTCTTGGAACTCTGCGGCCAAAACATTGACTAGTATGTTGGTAGGTATTGCCCAAGAAGAGGGTTTGCTTGCTATCAACAATCCTTCCTCCGATTATATGGGTGTAGGTTGGTCTTCACTCGACCCAATACAAGAACAAAATATAACCGTGCGCCATCATCTCACTATGACTAGCGGTTTGGACTATACGGTACCTGAGAACTTTTGCACTGATAAAGAATGTTTTATTTACAAAAACGAACCTGGCACATATTGGTACTACCATCAAGGTGCCTATACTGTTTTAGATAATGTCATTGAAGGTGCTGTCAATAAAGATTTCAAAGACTATTTTAATGAAAAATTACGTGACAAAATAGGAATGCAAGGAACATGGATAAAGACAGGTTACCTCAATCTTTATTTTAGCTCAGCGAGAAGTATGGCTCGTTTTGGACTTTTAAACTTAAATAAAGGAATTTGGGATGCTACACCTATCTTGAATAGCCAATCTTATTTTACAGAGGCGACCAATTCTTCTCAAGATCTAAATACTTCGTACGGTTATTTGTATTGGTTAAATGGAAAAAGTAATTATAAAGTTCCAGGATCAGAAGAATTGTTTCAGGGGAAGCTAATTCCCAATGCGCCTGACGATCTTTTTTCCGGACTCGGTGCATTTGACCAAAAACTATACATTGTACCTAGTAAAGGCCTAGTTATTATTCGCATGGGGGATTCTGCAGATGAAGACGAGTTAGGGCCTACAACTTTTGACAATGCTTTGTGGGAGAAGATTAATGACCTAATCAATTAGAATTGGATTTAATGAAAATCTACCAAAATACATTTCTGGTTTTGTTCTTGCTGACTGTTTTTAGTTGTGTAAAAGATAAAAATGACGTTGTAGAAGAGCCAAAAATTAATCCGTTACCAGCAGACATGTATTTCCCACCTAATGATGGTACTGTCTGGGAAAGTGCAACATTAACCCAACTTCAATGGAACGAGACTAAGGCCGAAGAACTTTACGATTATCTTGAAACCAAGAAAACAAAGGGATTTATAGTATTGAAAGATGGCAGAATCGTCATTGAAAAGTACTTCAACGGTCACAATCAAAATGCCCAATGGACTTGGTTCTCAGCAGCTAAAAGCTTAACCGCAACTTTCGTGGGCATTGCCCAAGACGAAGGGCACATCAATATTAACAATAAAATGTCGGACTATCTTGGGGCAAACTGGAGTCAAGTACCCGCCAACAAACAAGACCTTATTACCGTAAAACACCACCTAAGTATGTCAACAGGCCTTAATCCCCATGTTGGCGAGTATCTGCCATGGGTGTGTACTTTACCTATATGCTTAGAGTATACAGCGGATGCAGGTACGCGTTGGGCCTACCACCAAGGTGCCTTTATGTTGCTTCAAGAAATGATTACAAAATCGACAGGTAGCTCTTTTCAAGCCTATTGTAAAACCAAGTTGGCCGATAAAATAGGAATGAAGGGAAACTGGACCAACGAGTTGGCCCTCAACATTTACCATAGCAACACCCGAAGTATGGCGCGCTTTGGTCTATTAACGCTCAACAAAGGAAAATGGGACAATACCATTATAGTAAGTGAAGCTTATTTCAATGAAATGACCAACACCTCACAATCCATGAACAAAGCCTATGGCTACTGCTGGTGGCTGAACGGAAAGGAATCTTTTATGGATACCACCTACCAAGATGTAACAGAGGGATCCTTGATTCCCAATGCCCCAAGCGATATGATTGCCGCCTTAGGTGCTGGGGACCAAAAAATATATGTGGTGCCCAGCAAAGGATTGGTTGTAGTACGCTGTGGCGAAAGCGCAGGAGACGAGCAACTGGGGCTTTCAAGTTTTGACAACGAATTATGGGGAAAAATCAATGCTATGATCAACTAGTTCACTGATAATTTACAGGCATTTTACGGGCTTTGGTTGCCTGTTCAAAAGCGCTGCCTACCTGCAAAAGGACAGCTTCCTTGAACGGTTTTGCTATAAATGTCAAATTTATAGGTTCCCCAGTTTGCTCATAGCCCATTGGTATCGTTAAAGCCGGATACTTTGCTACTGCCGCATACCCTGCATGGTAATTGTTGATCGATAATACCGCATCAAGCTGAAATTTATCTAGGGCCGCATCAAAAAATGCACGTCCTTTTTCTTCAAGTTTATTTTTAATAGCAACCAGTTCTTCGGCTGAGGTAGAATCGACCAGAATGCCTTCGAACAACGATTGGCCATAAGGAATTCGTACAATGGAATCCGCTGCATTGAACTTAACTGCATCAGCAATCGATGTGATCTTTACCTTTTTAGTATCGGCATAGCGCTTTAAATACTTGGGTAGGTCGTTGCGCATATCAATATTTAAAATGTTCAGGAAGCCTTCCATTGAAATTTCCGGGGAGGTGAACTCGATAACAGTAACACCTAGGCTTCTTAAGTTATTTACCGTATTGGCATAGATGCTATCGCTCTCCATTAAATTTTTCATAGCTCCCAGACGCATTTGATCCAATGGTTTTGGTCTTGACCCTGATTCCAATACGTCTGCCACTTCCTTGTTTTGCGATTTTGAATCCTCCACATCATAACCCATCATTGCAGAAAGTAAAATAGCATTATCCACAACATTTCTGGTCATAGGGCCAGGTGTATCCAAAGTACTGGAAATTGGCACAATACCTGATCGGCTCAACAAACCTATAGTAGGCTTAAGTCCTACCACCGAATTTTGGCCACTAGGCGAAAGTATAGATCCCGAAGTTTCTGTGCCAACGGCGGCGACCGCGTAGTTGGCGGCTATAGAAGTACCACTTCCTGCACTAGATCCGCCCGTATCGAAAATACGCCTTCCATAGGGATTCAAGGTCTGACCACCGACCGCGCTCTGACCATTTGGACAGCGACACAAATAGTTGGCCCACTCGCTTAAATTAACTTTGCCCAGAATTAATGCGCCATTTTGTTTTAACCGTTTCACGATAAAAGCATCTTCAACCTCATTATCAATTAAAGCAATTGCGCCGGCGGTAGTTTTAATCCCTTGAGTATTGATATTGTCCTTCAATAAAATAGGCATTCCATAAATAGGATGGCGATGACCCAGTGCCGTACCATTTAAGGCCAACTTATCCAATTCGCGCGCTTGTGATACAACATCTTTGTTGAGGGCAATAACAGTATTCAAAGTAGTGCTGTTATTCAGCTCATATTTAAAAATCCGATAGAGGTAGAACAAGACCAATTTTTCATAAGTCAGTTTTCCTTTTGCAAGATGGCTTTGAAGTGTAGGTATGTTCTGTTCTAGAATTAACGGTTTTAAATTTTGATAATCTACTTCCGTCATTTTTGAAACCTCGTCATAAAGGGGGAGAAAGACTTCATTCTTGTTCAATACCTTTGATTGTATATACTTATAACGCAGGCGTTCTAATTCATTATCCGCATTTGTGGCAACTTCTGCTGAATCGTTATACGGTTGCCAAATAACCTTTCGTTCACCATTTTTTTGTTCTTTACAAGAAAAAGCAAACATCAAAAGTACTACCATTAGAATATTTAATTTTTTGAAGACTTTTTTTTCCATATTTCTCTATTCCTTAGGTTTTTATGCACGATTTCATTATTCCTGATATTAGGGAAAATAAAATGAAAATTGGAGTTTCAGTTTAAATGGAAATATAAATTAATTTTAGAAGACAAGACTAACTTTTTTTCCATCCACAAAGTAAAGATCTAGTCTTAAATCTTATTTGGCGTGATGAAAATGCACTTTTGGAGATTTGGTTCAAATGGATGTACAAGTGCAAAACCAGTATTCTTTTGTCCATAAAAACAAACGTCATTATTACAATACAGGATAAGTGAACCCCTGACCACTCTTATATTGACATACTACTAGAATCTGATTTACAGAATAAAAATGTAGTAACTATTTAAAAAAACGGAATGTCTTTCGCACCTAAACCTACGGTGGGTAAATACTGCTATACTTTAAAAAATGAGTCAACAAACTCGCTTTTATTAAAGACCTGAAGATCTTCTACGCCCTCGCCTACCCCTATATACTTAACCGGAATTTGAAATTGATCGGAAATACCGATAACAACTCCACCTTTTGCGGTACCATCCAACTTGGTGACGGCAAGAGATGTAACCTCTGTTGCCTTCGTAAATTGTTTTGCCTGTTCAAAAGCATTCTGGCCAGTGGAACCGTCTAACACCAAAAGGACCTCATGCGGGGTGTTTTCAACTACTTTTTGCATGACCCTTTTCACTTTGGTCAGTTCGTTCATCAAATTCACCTTATTATGCAAACGTCCTGCGGTATCTATTATGACCACATCGGCATTTTGGGAAACCGCCGAACTTAAAGTATCAAACGCTACCGATGCAGGATCACTTCCCATTTTTTGTTTTACAAGTGGTACCTCTACCCGGTCTGCCCAAACTTGGAGTTGGTCTATGGCAGCCGCCCGAAAAGTATCGGCTGCACCTAATACCACCTTAAGTCCTTGTTTTTTAAACTGGTACGCAAGCTTACCTATTGTTGTAGTTTTACCGACTCCGTTCACCCCGACCACCATAATCACATAAGGTCTTTTATCTGCGGGAACCATAAATTCGGTAGCGTTACCAAAATTCGTTTCTGAAAGTAGGCTTGCGATTTCTTCTCGTAGAATACCGTTCAACTCGTCAATACCCATATATTTATCACGTGCAACACGGGCTTCGATCCTATCAATAATCTTTAAGGTGGTATCGACCCCAACATCTGAAGAAACCAATACCTCTTCAAGATTATCGAGAACGGCATCGTCAACTTTCGATTTACCGGCAACGGCCTTGCTTAACTTTGAAAAAAAAGTGGTTTTGGTTTTTTCAAGACCTTTATCTAACGTTTCTTTCTTTTTAGAAGAAAATATATTCTTGAATAGGCTCATTGTTGGTGTTAAAATTTTTCCAAAGATATGAAATGAGGGGTAAATGCTACCTAATACTGCCGAAGAAGCAATAAACTACTCTAAAAACAATGGCTTTGATTTCGTTGACCATTTTAATCTTAGCCAAAACCCAATCGATAGGATGTTTAAAACCATGAATTGATACAAAGCAAAAGGCCCCTAACTTTCGAAAGAGGCCTTTAAATGCTAATTGATTTCTTAGTTTTTAGACAACCATTCATTCACCATTTCTGGTGGCATAACGGATTCTACAAATACGTAGGCACCATTTTTAGGTGACTTGACCATTTTAATGGCCTTGGTCAATCTTTTAGAACTTGTCTGTAAACTTGCAACGGTCTTCTTTGCCATGGTATATTATTTTATCTCTTTATGGACGGTCATACGCTTTAAGATCGGATTGAACTTCTTAATTTCCATCCGTTCTGGAGTGTTCTTTTTGTTCTTGGTAGTAATGTAACGAGAAGTTCCAGCTTCTCCTGACTCCTTATGTTCGGTACACTCTAAAATCACCTGAATTCTATTGCCTTTTTTTGCCATCGTTTTCTAAATTTTCAGATTATTTCTTCAATAACCCTTGAGCCTTTGCTTCTTTTAAGACTTCTGAAATACCTTTTTTGTTGATTATTTTCAACGCCTTGGCAGACACTTTTAAGGTTACCCAACGGTCTTCCTCAGGAATGTAAAACCGCTTCTTCGATAAATTAACATCAAATCTTCTTCTCGTTTTGTTGATAGAAAAAGAAACGTTGTTACCGAACATCGCCTTCTTACCAGTAATTTCACAAACTTTTGACATTGCGCTGATTTTTTAACAGGCTGCAAATTTATATCATTTTTGTGTGACGGACAAAATTCTATACTAGAAATTTAAAATTTCTTTTTGCAACAATTCAAACCCTTTATTTACCGATTTTTCCACAATACGTGTTCTGTGGTTTCCCATGGTAAATTTTTCGGCATAAACTCCGTATGGCGAGGCAATCGCAATGTACACCGTACCGATGTCTGCATCCGAATCGCCTTTGGTCGGCCCGGCATTGCCGGTGGTCGCTATGGCAAAGTCAGATTTCATTAACTCCTTTACGTTTTTGGCCATCGCCATGGCCACTTCGGCACTAACTACGGAGTGTAGATCGATCAATTCCTTAGGGACTTTCAATACTTCAATTTTGGTCGCAGTGGCATAACTCACCACACTACCTTTGTAATATGCAGAAGCTCCGGCAAGTTTTGTAATCCGTTCAGCTAATTTACCGCCCGTAAAACTTTCGGCCGTGGCCAAAGTCTGCTTTTT
>JBATIN010000382.1:0-3274 GCA_049667765.1 Flavobacteriaceae bacterium | reverse complement strand
GATCTGCGTAAGCGGCACCGTTACTGTTGGCAGGCTGGTCTACCCCAAAGGCTTTCGTATTGTTTAAAAAGCTACTACCTCCGGTATTGGAAAACAAATAATTGGTCAAATTAGAGGAGGGCATTTCTTTTATGATTTTGAGAACATCTTCGCGTTTTAACCTGCCTTTTGACTGTACATAGTTTTCCATGTAGTTGATGAAGTCCAAGTTCGTGTAATCGCGATAATAGCCATTGGTAATGTAGAGGTCTTTCCAGCCGTCGTTGTCATAGTCGGCCAATAGGGCCGCCCAGCTCCAATCAGTATTCGATACGCCTGCCAATTGCCCTATTTCGCTAAAAGTGCCGTTGCCATTGTTAAGCTGAAGCATATTGCGCATGTATTGGTAGTGAAAACCACTGCGCACATTTAGATTGAATTTCTCATAATTATCGGGGGCCAATAATAACTTTTGTCTTTGGTTATCTTCAGGAAGCATATCAAGGGTAAGAATATCTTGAAAGCCATCATTGTTAATGTCTGCAATATCGTTTCCCATAGAGAAATGACTTGTATGGCCCATACTTTCTTTAACTCGGTCGGTAAAGGTTCCATTTCCATTGTTAATGTACAAATAGTCAGGTACGGCATAATCGTTAGAAACATAAAAATCGACCCAGCCATCGTTGTTCAGGTCGCTAATGCCAAGTCCTAGGCCATAAGACAAGGCCGATCCACTTATGCCTGAAGCTACGGTTACATCCGTGAATTTTCCATTAGTCTGTTGGTATAACCGTATACCGTGCAAAGGGTCGTCTTTTCCTAAGAATTCCTTGGTGCTTATTTCGTTCAATACAGGAAGTGATTTTGGATTATGGTTCAAAAGAATCATATCGAGATCACCATCACGGTCATAGTCTAAAAAGTAGCCTTGATTACTGAAAGCAGGACTATCGATTCCAAATTCAGCAGCTTTTTCTTCAAAAAAAGGAATGTTGTTTTCGTCGTTTCCTTGATTGATGAACAACTGGTTTTTACGTTTTTCGGGTGGTAGTGCGCCGGAGTAACAAAGATAGAGGTCTAGCTTGCCATCACCGTTAATGTCCGTTGCGGTTATCCCGGTTTTCCACGGTCCCGTTCTACCCGCTACCTTGGAAGTTGAGGTCACCTCTTCGAATTTCATATCACCTTTATTCAGATAGAATTTGTTCTCGCCCATGTTGGAGGTAAAATAAATGTCCAAAAGCTCATCGCCATTAAAATCACCTGTGGCGACCCCCCCTCCATTGTATAAATATTCATACATGAGTACGTTGGTGTTTAGGCCTTCGGTCAAGACATTTTGAAAATGTACGTTCGTTTGATCTGGGGGCAATAAGGTAAATGTTGGTTCGGGTACTACAACCGCTTCGGTTGATGGAATTGAATTGTTTTTTTTACAGCTTAAAACCACCAGGCAAACCAAGGTGCTTACTAAAGTTTTGAATTGAAAAAAAGGGATTTCCATATGCGATAAATGTAAAAAATCTATCCGTCAAAAGGCGGATAGATTTTTTATTAAATCAATAAAAACTAGATTATTCTAATAGCCCGGGTTCTGTACCAAAAGCTCGTTTCGTTGTATTTCATTACGGCTAATAGGGAAGAAATACATTTTATCGTCCCAGGTTCGGGTTTCATTATCGGTATTATCAACTACATTATAGGTATAATCATAAACCGCATTATCATATTTATACGGTACATGGGGTGATGCCCCTGCCTTTAAAGTTGCGACTGGTTTTATAATCTTAATGCCACGCCCTATTGTTTCGGGGGCAATCATCCAGCGCCTTGCGTCATGGTAACGATGTTCTTCATATACAAGTTCTAAGCGCCGCTCATTTCGGTAAATATCCCTGAGTTCATCCCCAGCTGCTACCACTGCAGGCATTCCGGCCCTAAACCGAATTTTATTAAGCCATGCCAAGGCTTCGGCTTCATCTCCGGTCTCAATGGATGCCTCTATATAGTTCAAGACCATTTCAGTGGTACGTATAAAAGGCCAAGGAACCACTTGCGCACTAGATTGGTTGTCGGCAACCGATGGGTCTGCATCTATGAATTTGCGTACATAATATCCAGATCTACTACCGTTCCAGTTTTCTACCGGGGAATCTCTGGTATCGATGCCGGGTATTTTACCACCGCTGCCATCGTCATAGGAACCTGTTTGAATTTGATCGTTCGGATCCATACCTGCGACATCGCTAGGTCGTGGTTTCCAATCGGCACCGTCATATAAAATAGTGGCTTTTAAACGCGGATCTCTATTCGCATAGGGGTCTGCAGCATGAGCAGGATTGTTCCAATCAAATTTAGACCCATCCATCATTTCATAATCATCGACCAACAGTTGAATAGGAGTGTTTCCGGCCCAATTGTGGTATCCGTTTGGCCCATTGTTTATGCCTTGGTGAATGCCGCCCAATGGCCAATTACTTTCTTGCGTGAACAATGCAGTATGCGTTCTTTCAAAAAGCAATTCGGTTGCAGCAGCAGGATCTCCGATAGAGCTTCCCCCGCCCATTGCGATGGAAACATAGTTTTGGGTAGCTTCCTCAGCAGTGGCAGGGGCCGTTAAATCTAATTTGTACCCTGAAGTGGAATCTAAAACTGCCTTTGCGGCAGCTTTGGCGGCATTCCAACGGCTCGTTCTGTCACCACTCGGGTAGGCCACTAAATCCAAGTTACCATAACTAGCGTGTGCAGCTGAAGATGCACTCGCCGTGGGGCCATCACGAAGGTCGCTTGCGGCGTACAAAAGTACTCTTGCCTTCAAGGCCATAGCACTCAATACCGATGCTCGACCTGGGGTTTTGGGCTTATTTGCCAAAAGCGCCGCGGCCATGTCAAGATCCGCGAGTACAAAATCTACATTTTCAGCGTAGGTGCCTCTGGCTATTGTATAATCTTCATTAAGATCATAGGGTTTGTCGATTAAGGGAACGCCTCCGTAAAAATTCATCAATTGATGATAATAGAATGCCCTTAGAAAATGAACCTCGCCCATAAGCCGGTCCTTTAGTTCAGGGTTGTCAAAAGTGGCTTCAGGGAGATTCTTTAAGGCCACGTTCGCTTTTCTGATGGCGGAATACATCTCGTCCCATTGTGGAATTATTCTATTATTGCCAGTACCTGTTGCACTAAGGGTACCTTCCGTAATTACTTCAATGCCTCTGCCCGAATGGGTAAACATTGCTTCATCAGTAATGGAGGCCAACGCCTCTTCTTCAAATCCACCATAGCCCAAGGA
>JBATIN010000381.1:0-25264 GCA_049667765.1 Flavobacteriaceae bacterium | reverse complement strand
AAAGTTAGTCAAATTATTTAATGTGAGTCTTTTAGGAATCTTTTTCGAGATATTTTTATATCCTTTAATGTTGACATAACTTAGTACAGCGAATTTTAGTCTATGAAAGTAAACCATCATTGGGCAATCTTTATCAACAACTCTTCGGACAAGCAGACTTTTATAGCTGAACTATTTGATAATACCGCACCAAAAGGGTTCGAGTCCCTAATGCATAAAAGAGGTCGCCTATTCTCTAAATTGGCCCTCGACGAGTTTATGGACGAAGAAGATCGTCATGGTCAAAAGGTAATTGCCCAAGATGCCGACCAATCGTTGCGATCCATGTCTAGCGGGGAGCAGAAAAAAGTCCTATTAAAACATATTTTAAAATCAGAACCAGATTATATCATTCTTGATAACCCCTTTGATAATCTTGATATTGACGCACAACAAACCTTACGAGAAACATTGAATCGTATTTCGAAAGCTACTGCACTGATATTACTCATTAGTCGAAAAGAGGATATACTTCCCATTTTTAATCAATTCGCCACATTAAATGGAAAGGAAATTACCTTTCTAGACCACTTGGACAACCACCATAAAAGCGGACTCAAGTTTAAAGCCAAACTGCCCGCCCCGCTTTCTAAAATTGAAATAGAAGGCAACACCCTCATTGAGCTTAAGAGCATTAACGTTAGCTATTCCGGAAGACCCATACTCAAAAACATCAACTGGAAAATTGTTAAGGGAGATTTTTGGCAATTAGTAGGTAAAAATGGAAGTGGAAAAACCACCATACTCTCCATGATAACTGGTGAAAACCCCAAAGGTTATGGACAAGAACTCTATATTTTCGGGCAGAAAAAAGGAAGCGGCGAAAGTGTTTGGGATATCAAGAAACGCATTGGATACTTCACTCCTTCCATGACCGATAAATTCATGGGATACCATACCGTGGAGCATATGTTGATATCAGGTCTTACCGATTCCATTGGACTATATACCATTCCCTCTGAAGCACAATTGCGATTGGCGAAAGAATGGCTGCAATTGATCGATATGTTCGAACAAAGACACACCTTGTTCCATGAACTTACCATGGGGCAAAAACGTTTGGTAATGACCGCTCGTGCCATGGTGAAACATCCTTTATTATTGATTTTAGATGAACCTACTGCAGGGCTCGACGATTCTTCGGCCGCAAAACTAATAGCCTTGGTCAACAAGATGGCAAAAGAAAGCGTAACCGCCATTATTTTTGTATCGCATCGAACTGAGAAAGGTCTTAAACCTAGTCATACCTTTGAACTTCAGCTAAGTAATGAAGGATCAACAGGGTATATAAAACAACAAGAGCCGAGATAACTCGGCTCTTGTTGTTTAAAACTATTTTTATTTTACTGCTCTTCTTTCCCAGTTTGCACATCTTTCTTCAAGAAATCATACATCACCGGTGTTGCAATAAAGAGCGATGAATAGGTACCGACTACAATACCCACGATCATTGCAAACATAAAACCTCGAAGCGATTCGCCACCAAAAATAAAGATGGTCAAAAGTACCACCAATGTGGTTAAAGAGGTGTTTAAGGTTCTACTCAAAGTACTGTTCAAGGCCAAGTTGGTATTGATTCCGGACTTCCACCCTTTTTCGCTAATGATTTCACGAATACGGTCAAATACGACAACGGTATCGTTCAAGGAATACCCGATTACCGTAAGTATTGCCGCAATAAAGGCTTGATCTATTTCCATGTTGAACGGCAATAGTTTTCCAAAAATGGAGAATACGCCCAACACGATCAACACATCATGAAAAACCGCAACTACAGCACCTAATGAAAACTGCCATTTTCTAAAACGGAACAGAATGTATAAGAACACTACGGCCAAAGATCCTAAAATTGCCAAAAAGGCATTTTTCTTAATATCATCGGCAATGGTCGGCCCAACTTTAATCGATTGCATGATTCCGATCGATTTTTCATCACTTCCTTTTATGAAATCTTCTTTACTGATACCATCTGGCAAATATTTCTGCAAAGCTGTAAACAGTTTATCCTGAATCTCGTTATCGACTTCAACACCTTCTACATCTACTTTATAAGGTGTAGTCAGTTTAATTTGATTGGCATCTCCAAATTCCTTAACCAATGTACCACTACCGAACACCGTATTCAGTTCAGAGGCAATCTCAGAAGGATTCACTTCATTTTGAAAACGAATCTGGTAAGAACGTCCTCCGATAAAATCGACTCCTTGTTGCAGGCCTTTGGTCAATAATGAAAAGGCACCTATACCCACAAGTACTGCCGAAAAAATATAGGCGATTTTTCTTTTTCCTAAGAAATCGAAGTTGATGTTCTTGAACAAGTTCTTTGTGAGTGCAGTTGAGAAATCGAGTGATCTACCTCTTCCGCTTATGTACCAATCAACTAATAATCGTGTTATAAATATAGCCGTGAACAAAGAGGTAATGATACCGATCAATAGCGTAGTTGCAAACCCTTTAATAGGTCCTGAACCAAAGACGAATAGAATCAAAGCGGTAAGACCTGTAGTAATGTTGGCATCTAAAATAGACGACAAGGCATTACTGAAACCATCGGCTACCGCCAAGGCTTTGCCTTTACCTTTGGCCAATTCTTCTTTTATACGCTCAAAAATAAGTACGTTGGCATCTACCGACATACCTATGGTCAACACAATACCCGCAATACCCGGTAAGGTTAAGACCGCATTCAAACTTGTCAATACTCCAAAAATCAAGAGAATGTTCAACAAAAGCGCGATATCGGCAAAGATACCAGCCTTACCATAATAGAAGAACATCCAAACCAACACAATGGCCATGGCGATCATAAACGACATAAAGCCGCTATCGATAGCTTCTTGCCCTAACGACGGACCAACAACTTCGGACTGAATGATGTCAGCAGAAGCAGGCAACTTACCTGCTCGAAGTACATTGGCAATATCTTTGGTTTCGTTAACTGTAAAACTAGGTCCTGTTATTCGCGTTTGACCTCCAGAAATTGGACCTTCTGAAACTCCAGGTGCGGTATATACCTTATTATCCAACACAATTGCAATTCCAGTCTGATTGGTATAGGCATCACCTGTTAGTTTTTCCCATTCTTTAGACCCCTTTGTATTCATGCTTACACTAACTGCAGGCTTGTTGAACTCATCAAAAGTACCGCTGGCGTCGCTTACCACATCACCACTCATTCTAGGAATTCCGTCACGATCTGCTTTAACTGCGTAAAGATCTACCACTTCAGCCTCAGGTGTTGGTGGGCGTTCCCAGAAAAATTTGGTGAACTGAATATCGGCAGGCAATAAACGTCTAATTTCCGGCATTCTAAGATACTCACCTACTTGGGCAGTATCTTTAATAGCTGCCCTAAAAATGGCATGGCTACCCGGATTGGCCGGAATCAACAAATCAAAAAACGGATTCACCTGATTGGCCAAATCCAAAGAATCGGAACCTACATCGGATAGCAATGAATCGATTTCAGATTCTTCTTTAATCGGCTTTTCTACTTTAGTAGTGTCGATCATACTCTTCAATTTCTCGTTGGCTGCAACGATAAACTGGCTAAAACTCGGATTGTTCTGACTGTGTGTTTCCCAAAACTCTAATTGGGCGGTACTTGAAAGCAGTTCTTGGGCACGGGCGATATCCCTAGCTCCTGGCAGTTCTACCAATATACGACCAGAATTGCCTTCTCTTTGAATATTCGGTTGTGTTACTCCAAAACCATCGATACGTTCTCTTAATACCTCAAACGCAGAAACAATGGATTCATCGATCTTTCTTCTGATGATAGGTTTCACTTCGTCATCGCCCATCTGAAAATTCACTTCGTCACTCAAGCCTTTATTGGCAAAAATGTCGGGTGAGGCCAATTTGGTATCTCCTTTTATATTGTCAAATGCATCAAAAAACAAATCGATGTAGGTAGCATCACTACTTTTTGACGCGACATCAGCATCGGCCAATGCCTTATTGAAAATCGGATTTTTAGTATTGTTGGCCAGACCTTTTAAAATGTCTTTAATTGAAATCTGAAGGGTTACGTTGATTCCGCCTTTAAGGTCAAGGCCTTTATTCAATTCTTTTTTCTTTGCCTCGTTATAATCGGTGAAGCCTAAGATAGAATTGCCTCCGATTGAATCTAAGTAGCTTGCTTCCAAAGCTTCACGTTTTGAAACGTAATTTTCTTCCGATGTGGCTATTTTACTTGCGGCAAAGACTTCCGCTTCGTTTTCGACCTTCCCTGTAATGAAAGTATACGATAATTGATAGATACTCACTAGTCCGAACAGGAGCGCAAAAAGCTTTATAAGTCCTTTATTTTGCATGGGTTACGTTTATGTTTGATATGCTTTTGTTAACAGCGTGCAAATATATGATTTACCCTATGAATTGACAATATATTTATTAGTAATCATAAAAAACAACAGCGCCCCATTACTACAAATGAAGTAATGGGGCGCTAAGCACTATGTTTTTTCGCTTATTTAGAGTTCTAATAAACTATTGGTTTGGGCTACACCTTTGGCACTTTCTTGCATTTTAGCCTTTTCTGCCGAACTCAATGGAATATCCACAATCTTCTCAATACCATTTTTGCCCAAAATTACAGGAACCCCTATGCAAATATCGGTAAGACCGTACTCCCCGTCTAAAAAGGTTGAACAAGGAAACATTTTCTTTTGGTCACAGGCAATCGCCTGTGCCAAAGCCGAAACCGCCGCTCCGGGAGCGTACCATGCACTGGTTCCTAACAATTTGGTCAAGGTAGCGCCACCTACTTTAGTATCTTCCGAAACTTGGTTCAACCGGTCGCTAGTTAAAAATTCGGAAACTTTAATACTATTACGGGTAGCATGAGACACCAAGGGCACCATGCCGGTGTCGCTATGGCCGCCGATCACCATGCCATCAACATCAGAAATAGGTGCGTTCATGGCCTCTGCAAGACGGTACTTAAAACGGGCGCTATCTAAAGCACCCCCCATTCCTATAATCTTGTTTTTGGGTAAATTAGTGGTTTTGTGTACCAAATAGGTCATTGTATCCATTGGGTTGCTCACCACGATCAAAGTAACAGTGGGCGAATGTTTAATAATACTTGATGAAACGGTTTTAACGATACCCGCATTGATGCCGATAAGCTCTTCACGTGTCATGCCCGGTTTACGGGGAATACCCGAAGTTATAATTGCGATATCGCTTCCAGCAGTTTTTGAATAATCATTGGTAACCCCTGTGATTTTAGTATCAAAGCCATTTAATGAGGCACATTGCATTAGATCCATGGCCTTGCCTTCTGCATACCCTTCCTTAATATCCAATAGCACCACTTCAGCTGCAAAATTCTTGATGGCGATGTATTCGGCACAACTAGCACCTACGGCTCCCGCCCCTACTACGGTAATTTTCATTTAGATTCTTTTTTATTGGTTAATTCTTTGTTTCTCCTTTCTTACTAATTATTGACCTAAATAAACATAATGCAATGTTTTTTAAAACAATATGATGTAAAATTTACTAAAATGTGATTCAAAAATACTGAAATTAACAGAGATAAATTACCGCTTGACGGAATAATACGTTGAAGAAGTATGTATTTCATCGATCGATGAAATACACCCTTGTTAAAAAATAAAGTTGTTCAACGAAGAAAACGAATTTATAGTACCATACATCGAATTTTGACAATACCAAGTTGTGCGTAGGCGTTCTTGTTCAAGTTAAACCCCCAAACCTGCAAATACCTACATCATGAAAAAGCTGTTTTCTTTCTTGGCGATTATAGCCATTGTGCTCGCGAGTAATTGTTCACGAATACCGGAAAATAACGATCCTGTAATAGGGATATGGACCCGTGTAGAAGTCAGTACATCAACCACAGGCAAGCAGACCGTTCGGAGTGAATGGATTTTTAATGATGCCTACCTTGGAAGGTTCCATAGAATCGAAAACGGGAACATCGTCATAAAATCAGATTTCTCATGGAAACATGATGCAAATGACACGTATACCATTTCTTATCCTGGTTTAGACCGTAACGATGATGTGGTAATTTTAAAGCGTTCTGTAGAAAAATCTCAATTAGAGCGGAGCGACGGATTTATGTTGGCCAGTAGAGATTAAAAAATAATCCATAAAATGGTAGGGTTGAAGTTGGTAAAGCCTAATATAGAAAATGTTATTCTAGATGAAGTAAACCATAAAAAAAGCGCCTGATCCCCCGATAGGCGCTTTTTAATTGAGTTTTCGCCCCGTAACCTACACTAAAGCGAAACCACTATAAATACTTCACTGCTTTTTCATAACAGCATATTTTTTCATCAAGACTTGATCGAATGTACTTGCAAGCTCTGAGAAAAGTCGTAAATTCTTACTTTTAATAACACGTGCACTGGTAATTTTTAACAGGATAATGATGTATTATAGTTATAAGTCAGTATTTTGTTAAATATTTGATTTTTTCGATGAAATGCTTCTTTTATTCGATGAAAAGCATTTTTTAAAAAAACTCGCTTCGATAAAGTGCTATTTTTATCAGATAAAATGCATTCATTCTTTATCCCATAAGCAAGTTCTAAACTAGTTTTAACACCACAACACTTCGTGGGCGTTAAACTCATATTAAGTATCATTTTTAATCAAAATGATACTTACGACCATAAATGTTTGGTTTACCACTAATCATATTACACTTTGGTTCACATCCAAAGTACTTTCAAGTAGAAACAAAAAACCTACACAGTGGAGTGCAGGTTTTTCTATAATCAACGTTTTGTCCTATGCATCAATATTCGCATAAACGGCATTTTTCTCAATAAACTCCCTTCTTGGCGGCACCTCGTCGCCCATCAGCATGGAGAATATACGATCAGCCTCCGTAGCGTTATCGATAGTTACTTGACGTAAAGTTCTGAAATTCGGATTCATGGTCGTATCCCATAATTGTTCGGCGTTCATTTCACCCAGACCTTTATATCGCTGTATACTTACACCGCCACTATAACTATTTGCAATTTCATCACGCTCCTTATCATCCCAAGCATATTGTTTTTTACTTCCTTTTTTTACCAAATACAAAGGAGGCGTTGCAATATAAACATGTCCGCCTTCAATCAATTCACGCATATAACGGAAGAAAAATGTCAAGATCAGGGTTTCGATATGGCTACCATCAACATCGGCATCACACATGATGACTACCTTGTGGTAACGAAGCTTATCGAGGTTCAAGGCCTTGCTATCGTCTTCGGTACCTATGGTCACCCCTAAAGCGGTATAAATATTTTTAATTTCTTCATTTTCGAACACCCGATGGGTCATTGCCTTTTCTACATTGAGGATCTTACCCCTTAAAGGTAGAATGGCCTGAAAATTACGATCACGGCCTTGTTTAGCGGTACCCCCTGCAGAGTCACCCTCTACCAAGAATACTTCACACAATGTAGGGTCTTGCTCTGAACAATCGGATAGCTTTCCAGGTAGCCCCCCAATACTCATAACCGTCTTGCGCTGCACCATTTCACGAGCCTTGGTGGCCGCATGCCTAGCCTGAGCGGCAAGTATTACCTTTTGAACAATTATCTTGGCATCGTCGGGATGTTCTTCTAAATAATCGGTAAGCATCTCCGAAACGGCCTGTGACACTGCAGCCGAAACCTCCCGGTTACCCAATTTTGTCTTCGTCTGACCTTCGAATTGAGGTTCTTGCACCTTAACGGACACTATCGCGGTCAAGCCTTCACGAAAATCGTCGCCCTGCACCTCAAACTTTAATTTGTCCAACATACCGGATGCATCGGCATATTTCTTCAATGTGGTAGTCAACCCTCTTCTAAAACCCGATAAATGGGTACCGCCCTCATGTGTGTTGATGTTATTGACATATGAATGCAGGTTCTCGGTATAACTGGTGTTGTAGATCATGGCCACCTCTACCGGAATATCATTTTTCTCACCTTCCATGGCGATCACATTCTGGATCAATGATTCACGGTTGCCATCCAAGAACTTAACAAATTCTTTCAGTCCTTCATCCGAATAAAACGTTTCGGTCAAAAATTCGCCCTTGTTATCCTTTTCACGTCGATCAGTCAATGAAATGGTAACTCCTTTATTCAAAAAGGAAAGCTCACGCATTCTATTGGCCAGAGTTTCGTAATTATATTCTATGGTCTGGGTAAAAATCTGCGTATCAGGATGAAACGTAACCATGGTACCACGATCAATCGTCTCACCAACGCTTTTAACTGGGTAGGAAGACTTTCCGCGCTCATATTCCTGTTCCCAAATTTTACCATCGCGATACACGGTAGCCTTTAAATGGTCGGATAATGCATTTACCACAGAAACGCCTACCCCGTGAAGACCCCCGGAAACTTTATAAGAATCTTTGTCGAACTTACCCCCTGCCCCAATTTTGGTCATGACCACCTCAAGAGCCGAGATTCCTTCTTTCTTGTGCAAATCGACAGGAATACCCCGCCCATTGTCACGTACCGAAATAGAATTATCTTCGTTGATTATGACGCTTATGGTATCGCAATGGCCGCCCATGGCTTCATCGATAGAATTATCGACTACTTCATAAACCAAATGGTGCAAGCCTCGTACCCCAACATCACCTATATACATTGATGGTCGCATGCGAACATGCTCCATACCTTCCAAAGCCTGAATGCTGTCTGCCGAATATGCTTTTTTATTTTCCCCGGTCAAGTGTTCACCAGGTTTTCTGCCTTCTTCTTTTTTCTTTGCTCCTTCGTCTTTATTTGCTTCTTCGCCCATAAGATTTTTTGGTTGTTTTACGTGTAAATTTCGCAATCCTGCAAATATACGCAATAGCCTATGTAATATGGGTTTTTAGCGCTTTATTAACTCTTAAGTTATTAACATTTTTTGTGGAAAAATCTGCACTTTGAGAATGTGGTAAGTTTTGAAATTCTATTTGCTGTTTACATGCTAAACACCAAAAAAAAGACCCCGATTATAATCGGGGTCTTTTACTACTTTAAAAACCTTTAATGCTATTTTGAGTACGCATCAGCGTGCACTTTAGCTACTGCCCTACCCGATGGGTCGTTCATGTTCTTGAAAGCCTCGTCCCATTCTAAAGCGATTTTAGTACTGCAGGCCACCGAAGGTTCTTGTGGCACGCACAAAGCTGCCGCATCACTAGGAAAATGACTCTCAAAAATCGTACGATAATAAAATTCCTCTTTATTTTGAGGTGTTTGTAGCGGAAATCTGAAACGGGCATTAGCCAATTGTTCATCTGTAATTTCCTCATTAACCATAACCTTCAAGGTGTCGATCCAGCTATAGCCCACCCCATCTGAAAACTGTTCTTTTTGGCGCCAAGCTACACTTGGGGGCAACATTTCTTCAAAAGCTTTTCGCACCACCCATTTCTCCATGCGTTCACCATTGATCATTTTGTCTTGCGGGTTGATTCGCATGGCGACATCCATAAACTCCTTGTCCAAGAAAGGTACACGACCTTCAATTCCCCATGCAGCCAAAGATTTATTGGCACGCAGACAATCGTACATGTGCAGTTTACTCAATTTGCGCACGGTCTCCTCATGAAATTCTTTCGCATTGGGCGCCTTATGAAAATAGAGGTACCCTCCGAACAATTCATCGGCACCTTCACCTGAAAGCACCATTTTAATTCCCATAGATTTGATCACCCTAGCCATTAAATACATTGGAGTCGAAGCTCGTATAGTAGTGATATCATAGGTTTCAAGATTATAAATAACATCCTTGATCGCATCGAGCCCTTCTTGAATGGTGAACTTTATTTCATGATGCACAGTACCAATGTGGTCTGCAACCTTTCGTGCAGCAGCTAGATCCGGAGAGCCTTCCAAACCAACGGAGAACGAATGTAGTTGTGGCCACCAAGCATCAGTGGTATCATCTGACTCGATTCGCTTTTGGGCATATTTTTTAGCTATGGCAGATGTTACCGAAGAATCAAGTCCACCTGAAAGCAAAACGCCATAAGGCACATCAGACATCAATTGTCTGTGTACGGCGGCTTCTAGTGCCTCTTTAACTTTCTGAATGCTTGTTTCGTTATCTTTTACGGCATCGAACTCCACCCAATCACGATTGTACCAACGTACCATTTTGCCATTTGAGCTATGCATATAGTGCCCAGGAGGAAAAAGTTCAATTTTGGTACAGGTACCTTCGAGGGCCTTTAATTCGGAAGCGACATAAAACGTGCCATGTTTGTCCCATCCAATATACAAAGGAATAATCCCCATATGGTCACGGGCAATAAAGTATTCATCTTTTTCAACATCGTAAATGGCAAAACCGAAGATACCGTTCATCTCGTCAATAAAATCGACACCTTTTTCTTTGTACAATGCCAAGATAACCTCACAATCCGATTCAGTCTGAAAAGTATAATTACCTTCAAACTGCTTGCGCAAGGCCCTATGATTATATATTTCGCCATTTGCAGCAAGGATCAAATTTTTATCTTCACTAAATAAAGGCTGTTTTCCTGAAGCCGGATCTACGATCGCCAATCTTTCATGGGCCAAAATAGCTTTGTCATCTGCATAAATACCGCTCCAATCCGGGCCTCTATGTCTTACTTTTTTTGACATTTCAAGGAGTTGGGGCCTTAATAATTCGGACGATTCCTTTAAATCAAAAGCACAAACAATACCACACATAACTAATTTATTTATTAATTTGAAACAAAGATGCCCCTATTATTCAAATAATAAAACCTAAAATCATTAATTGATAATAAATATTAATCATATTTATATATTTTATTACTTTTTGTAATCTATATTATGTAACATCCAAAATTTAGGAGTGTTTTGTAAGTTGTTAAAATTTTAACGACTTTTTAGCAGAAATATACCCATAGACTGTTTAGCTTTAACCATCTAAAAAACAAACACTATTATGAGAAAATTATTTACCTTATCTATTTTGGTAGTCCTTTTGGTCTTTACTACGGATGCCATGGCACAAGACTTTTCAGGTCTTGACAAAAGCCCTATGGATGCTGCAGCGTATCCATCAAATTACCAAGAATCTGAAAAAACCGTGCGTATTATTTATAGTCGACCGCAGCTAAAGGGTCGGTCTTTGGCTGAATTGGCACCTGCCGGTAAAGTTTGGAGAACGGGCGCTAACGAAGCTCCTGAAATCACTTTTTATAAAGACGTAAATTTTGGCGGTCAAGATATTAAAGCCGGAACTTATTCTTTGTTCACTATTCCCGGCGAAAAAGAATGGACGATCATACTGAACAAAAATCTTAATCAATGGGGCGCTTATTCGTATAGCGAAAGTGACGACTTGACCAGAGTTAGTGGAAGTGTGGCTACCGACGGGAAATCTTTAGACGCTTTTTCGACCACGTTCGTTAAAGCCGACGGTGGCGCGGATATGGTCATTGGTTGGGGCAAGACTAGAATTACGGTACCATTGAAGTTTTAATGGTATACGCTTACCAGTACTAAAAAAAACCGAAGTCAATGGGCTTCGGTTTTTTTATTTTGTTTTTGTTGATTTTATATTAAGCGCTTTGGTTTTTAAAAAACCCTTTCCGTTAAGGAATCGCATAACCAACCAAGGGTACATTTGTGAGCGATTGTCTGAAGGTCCATAGATACAAGATTTTAAAAACCCGCCTTACAGACGATTTTCGTTACACTATTTTATTTTTACCCTTTAAACAATTTATTGGGGTATACGCTTTCGCGTACCCGACATCGTAAATGGCCCAGCCGAAGACGAACCATTTCCGGTGAAAGAATCTCCTTCAAAACTCAAGGTAATTGCAACTCGTTCTCCTTCAACATAGACCACGAACTTTACCTCATTACCTTCGACTTCAAGATCTTGGGTAGGAATAAGACTGTCACCGGACCCTTGAATATTCAGGGCATAATTGCCTTTCTCTTTAGTAATATGCAACATTCCGTTTTGGTATTGGGGATCCACATTCTGTACTTGATATGCCCATGAACCTTCAATACCTTCAACACTGGTATGTATTTCGCTTGCAAGAGCATTTATTTCGCCCAAAGTTGAAGAACCATAAGATACCATGGCCGTTACTGCCAATAGTAAGAGTAGATAATTTTGTCGTTTCATTCTTCTTATTTTATAAAATGATTAAAGTAAAAATACACATTTAGAGTTTATGGGTTTATTTCTTTTTGGCTATATATCCATCCGTTTATTTTTTCCTCTAATAGTATTAACGGTAAACTGCCCGAATTAAGTACTTGATTGTGAAATTCTTTCACGTTAAATTTTTCTAACAATTCGTTTTCCGCCTTGTTTCTGAGTTCCCTGATCTTTAGTTGTCCAATTTTATAGGATAATGCTTGTCCTGGAGTTGCCATATACCGTTCTACTTCGGCAATAATGCCGGCCTCAGACTCAGCTTCATTATCTAAAGAGTATTGAATGGCTTCTTCACGTGTCCATCCTTTGGCATGTAATCCCGTATCGACCACCAACCGAATGGCGCGATGCATCTCCATACTCAACATACCAAAATACTGATAGGGGTCTTCATACAGTCCTAGTTCCTTACCTAATGATTCGGAATATAATGCCCAGCCTTCTACAAAAACGCCCATGCTCTCAGGATGTAAAAACTCGGGTAATTCTTTATTTTCTTGTTGTAACGACAATTGGTAATGATGCCCAGGAATGGCCTCATGCAGAAAAAGGGCCTCATCGGCATATTTATTGTACTGCTCCACATCGGGAATCGGCACATAAAAAATACCCGATCGACTCGCATCTTTAGCACCTGGAACATACTCTGCACTGGCAGATGCTTCTCGAAAAGCTTCAGTGCGTCGCACTTCAAAACCCGTTTTGGGCTTAAGATCGAATACTTCGTTCAGTTTTGCCGCTACGCGTTCATGTATTGCATTAAAATTGGTGATCACCTCATCGGGCTTTTTAAAGGGCATCTGGCTTTTGTTCGCCCGTACAAAATCAAAAAACGCTTTAAGATCGCCGGTAAAACCGATTTCTGCTTTGGCCTTTTCCATTTCCCCTATTATTCGCTCTACCTCTTGCTTTCCTAATTCATGGATGTCGTCGGCGGTCAGGTTAGTGGTCGTATGCAACTTGATCAAGTATTCGTAGGTTTCCTTTCCGTTAGGCAAAGCACCTAGGCCTGAGGTTTCTCTACTGGCGGGCAAATAGGTAGTAACGACAAAATCGTTTAGCTCTTTATATTTTGGTATAAGATTTTCTGTAATAAAAGTGCCATATTCAGCCGTCAACCTTTTTCTATCGGCTTCGGTAAAGCTTTCGGGAAACTCGGTAATAGGCGAATAAAATAGATGCTTTTCTAGCGGTGCCTCTATAAACTCTTGTAATTGGGGAATCATTTTTTCGGTGAGGGCCTTTGGTGGAACGACACCCTGGGCGATACCTTCTTTCATTTTAAGGATGCAGGTGTCTAAAAACTGCATGTAATCCGCTAACCTACTAAGCCAATTCTCATAGTCTTCGACAGTTTTAAAAGGCTGTACACTATACCCACCGGCTAACTGGGCTACATAAAGATGTAGTGATTGAATTTGAAACAAGGGCATCAATTCAAAACTTGGCAAATTATACATTGGCGAGGCCATTGTTACGATAGGGTTGGTCAAGCCTTGGCGCTGCATTTCGCAATCCCATTTCATCACACGTAAGCTTATCCATTGGGCCGCACTTAAATCCGTTGAGTCATAAAGCGCCAACTGATCTAAAAATCCGCTGTACTTTTCAATGGCGTGGGCCTGGTATCGATCAGATATATAATCAGCAATCGTATCATTGTACTCCCTAAATCCGGCTTTTGTCGCCTCAATAGGATTACTATTTTTCTTAAATTCATAAAAATCATGGAAAACACTATCAATAGGCACTGCCACCTTTTGGTTTTCTGTGGATCTATTTTCTTTACAGGAGAACAATAGAATGAACAACCCTACAAGTGGAATACAAGCTTTTAACATACTGATTGGTTTTATCTCAAAAATAAAGAATATAATCTACCTAAGTACTTAAGCAATACTCTTATACCCTTTCGGAAAAGGCCGATAGGCATAATACTGCAACACTTCTTCAATGGCCATTTTCAAAGCCTTGTTTATAGGGAGTATGATCGCACCCATACGATAGTCTATTTGACCAAGGCGCATGTAATAGTCCGTAAAAATTGGCACCTGCATGTTCTTTCCGATAGCTTCTTTTGCATGGGCATACGCGTCTGCCTGAGATTCTTTGATCACCTTACAGGTCGCCAAGCGTAAGGCCCCATACTTATCTCTATTCGCCCCGAACCCGAAGAGCCTGCAAATCAGTCCGCGATACTTATAATCGCCACAGCTTCCTTTCGTGTTTTCTACAGGCGATAAGGGGCTATATATATGGCAAATGGCGTTTGAACTGGTATTTAATTCGGCCAAGGTTATTTCCGCGGTACCGTTCAAGAACAGATGGAAGGCCCATGGTAAAAATTCCAAAGGTGAAGCATCGACATCGGGGTGTGTGCAGCATTTGCCACAGCCTGCTTTGCACCCTAAACCAGATTCGTTCTGAAATTTTGAGATCTCTTGGTCAAGACCAAAAAACAACTGCTCGACCGATCTAACCTTACGTTCTATGGACATTACTATTTTTCGGCAAATGTAATCGAAATCAACCTGTATACCACTACTAATTTTTAGCTAAAATCAAGTAGTAAATCGACTACTTTTTGTTTGGTTTTGAACGTGGATTTTGTTTTACTTGGATGCGTACGTAGATCAGCTTTTTTCGCCCTTTGGAATCTTCCCGGCGCTCCACTTCAAAATTTGATATCGCACTGATCAATGGGGTCAGTTTTTGAAAACCATAGTTACGTGCATCGAAATTGGGCTGTTTTTTCTGTAAAAGACTACCTACATCGCCCAGAAAGGCCCAACCGTCGTCATCGGCCACATCGTCAATGGTATTGGAAATCCATCTAATTTCTTTTGGGGTAATTTTATCGATACTGCTTTTCGATTTGGCTGTTGATTTTGTGTTATCCGAGCTATCTTCTTCAGATTGTACTTTTAAAATCTCAATATAAATAAACTTATCGCAGGCCACGATAAACGGATTCGGGGTTTTCTTTTCACCTATACCGAAAACCTGCATGCCGGCTTCCCGAAGTCGGGTGGCCAAACGTGTAAAATCACTATCACTGCTTACGATACAAAAACCATTTACCTTTCCTGAATACAGAATGTCCATGGCATCGATGATCATGGCCGAATCGGTAGCGTTCTTCCCTTGGGTATAACCGTATTGCTGCACTGGGGTTATGGCATTTTCGAGCAGCACGTGCTTCCATTTGCCCAGTCGAGGGTTGGTCCAATCACCATAAATGCGTTTAATGGTGGGGTTGCCGTATTTGGCTATTTCTTCCATCATTTCCTTTACGTAGGCCGAAGGAATATTATCACCGTCGATGAGTACTGCTATATTTAAATCCATGGATTTAGGTATTGGGTTAAGGGTTATTCTGTTTAGAGTTCTCGCAAGTTACGAGAATATTACATGCCTTGAAGCCAATGCGGCATATCTTTAGTCAATTAGTTTCAACTGTTGTAAGGCTTTGAGGACCACCTCTTTTCTAGCAGGTACAAAAGTGGCTTGCTGAAACAGTCCTTTCGGTTCTATGTTCGAAGCGAAAAAATAAGCTCCTTTTTCTATTTCCATGTAGCCTACGAACCAACCGTTATGATTGCCCTTGTTGTTCGACCAACCAGTTTTGCCGTATAAGGTATACCTATTATTTTCTTCGATCAGCATCATTCGCTTCATTATGGCTTGGGTTCTTGAAGAGATAGGAAGTTCATTTTTATAAAAACGGACTAAAAAATCGATCTGTTGATTCGCACTTATTCTCGAAGCGCCTTCCAACCAAAACTTATCAATTGTAGCAGAGTCTACTTGCATAGTGCCATATTGCAATTTCTGCAACCACGAATTCATACGTGCCACACCAATGCCCCGTGCAACATCTTGATAACAGGGTACACAAGAGCGATGGAAGGCCTCTTTAAAAATCATGTCCTGCTCCCATATTGGCAACTCTCTTTTTTCTCCGTTCCATTTGAACATGGTGCTATCATTTTCGACCACTTCATTTTCTAATGCGATTATAGAATTAGGGATCTTAAAGGTTGAAGCGGGAAGTTTGCCTGTAGCGGCCCATTCAAAATCGTTGGAATAATAGCTATTCTCTTGAAGGTCATAAATCAAAATCGTACCTATAACCTTAGCATGATCCAAAATCGATTGAAATTCAGAAGACTTGATTTGATGCTGAGCCATCTCTTTTACCGCTGGGCGGTTTCTTTTTTCGTTCGCGCAAGAAAAAAGCATAACAGCGAGTAAGATCAGATACTTTGATTTCATGTTTAAAAATGTTTCTAAGGATTTACCGCCACAAAACCGTTATTGGTATTTCCGTTTTTATAGATGGCAACAAGTTACAACAGAAAACCACTTTTAGCTTTAAAAATGGATAAGAGCAAAATAGAAGCGGAAAATTTCCTGAGCCAAATAAAAGCCAAGTTGTGAAAAAAAAAGACCCGACACATGTCGGGGCTTCTGTCTTAAAAAACTAAGTAGTATATATTAAATTACTTTAACGTTTACCGCATTTAATCCTTTATTACCATCTTGTAGTTCGAATTCGACCTCATCGCCTTCGCGAATTTCATCGATCAATCCCGTTACGTGTACAAAATGATCTTTGTCAACGCCTTCTTCAGTTATAAAACCAAAACCTTTGGCGTTATTGAAGAACTTTACTGTTCCTTTGTTCATTGTAAAAATTTAAAATTAATTACTTATTATCTTTCAAAGATAGTGCCAATAAACGTAAATCCCCCATTTTAAGGCAATTAAAGGATTTTTATTTTAGAAAAAGCTTACTCGTGTCATGTTTATGACACTTTAAAAAGTGGTGAGCTACCAGGTAGTGAATATCAACACTGTTCTGTTCCATAATCATCCTCTTTATTGAACAATTAAAAAAACACATGTTTAGTATAGCTCCCGCATATACTTTTTCACATCGGAATCGGCATATATCTTTTGTACCATTTCACTATATACATTTGCAAAACGTTCATTTTGGGCCAACTTGCCAAAAATGGACTCCTGACGAATAAAGGCGAGCGGGTCGGTACCGGTTTGTTTAGCCGCGTGATGCAGGTCGGCGCTCATTGCATCGATAATTTCAATAGGCTGCCCTGCTCTATCGACCCCTTTATCACTATAATAGCACCAGGTGGCAATGACCAAGGTCGCCAATTGTATACTTCCGCCCCGTTCCAAGTTATCTTCGAGAGTAGAAATCAAGAATTTTGGCAATTTGGCCGAACTTTCAGTACAAATTCGCACCACCGAATCTTTAATGTTCGGGTTGGCAAATCGTGTTTCCAAGCTATCCTTATAGTCATTTAGATCTATCCCTTCTACCTTATCGAGCACAGGGGTGGCTTCCATGTCCATAAACGCCCTTAAATAGCGAACGAAAGTTTCATCTTCCATACAGCCATTGATGGTTTTATGCCCGTGTACAACGCCCAGAATTCCTAGAACCGAATGGCCCGCATTCAGCAAGCGGAGCTTCATTTTTTCATAGGGTTTTACGTCGGGTACAAATTGTACGCCTACCTTTTCATATTCAGGTCGCCCATTGCAAAAATCGTCTTCGATCACCCATTGTATAAAAGGCTCGCAGGTTACCGGCCACTCATCTTTTAGTCCGAAGGTTTCCTCCAAATACTCAATATCGGCCTGGGTCGTCACCGGGGTTATGCGGTCTACCATACTATTGGGAAATGAGGCATTCTTTTCGATCCATTCGGCCAAGTCGGCATTTTGTCTCTTGGCGAAAGTCAATACCATATTTCGGGCCACATCGCCATTGTGCTGAATATTATCGCAAGACAGTATAGTAAAAGCAGGTAGCCCAGCTTCCCTTCGTTTTTTAAGGGCGGCCGTTAAAAAGCCATATATCGTTTTAGGATTCTCAGGATGCTTCAACTCATGTTGGATATCAGGATTTCCAAAATCGAATTCCCCCGTTGCAGGATTAAAATTATAGCCGCCTTCGGTTATGGTAAGGGAGACAATTTTGGTAGATGGACTTGCCATACGATCAATTACGCTCGTGGGGTTGTCGACCGCCAGTTCAAAATCGATGATCGCGCCTATGATACTTGATTCGATCTTGCCATCGGGATGCTTTACAATAAGAGTGTAAAGTCCGTCTTGTTTTGTTAGCACCTCGCATATTTTTCGGTCGCCTTCCCGCAATCCTACACCGCAAATGCTCCACTCGGTGGCACCGAATTTCGTCTGCAATTCATGGGTAAACCATGCCTGGTGCGCCCTATGAAAACCTCCTACCCCAATGTGTACTATGCCTGCACTATGGATGTCTCTATTATAGGTGGGCACTGGAATAAGGTCGCCCAGTTGCCCTAAATTCATTTTATTGAGAAGCATCTTGTTTTCGATTATAGATTAGTATTCTGTTTTCCTCGTTTTAGGGCCCAATAGGCCGTAACGAAATAGATAAGGGTACATATAAACGCATAGCGATAAAACACCTCACGATTTTCTAAATACATTCTTTCATCCGAACTGCCAAAGAGTACGGTCCCGCCCAAGACCATTGTAACTAGTAAAGCGATAATCGCAATTGTTTTTAGCACCTTTGAGAACATGGAGCTATCCTTTTGTTGCTCGGGCTCCGATGCTGCTTTTAGTTCTTGATAGGCTGCAATTTGTTCATTTCGGAGCTGTTCTTGTTTTTCTTCTTCGGGATACTTGTTTTTCGCCCCGTATCGGCCTGCCAAAAAGGTATAGACCAGGATGGAAAAAAACCAGGTCGGGATAAAGAGATAGAAGAATGACATCACATTTAAGGCGTTCAACCCAAACCCGAATACTAAGCCCAAGGCCCATGTAGCTACGGCCGGAGTACTAAAGGTCAGTTGTCGATAAGAAGACCAGTAACGGGTGTAGCCAATTCTAGGGAAAATCTGATGTTCAGCGAATACAATCCCACCTACAGGCACCACTAGCAGTCCGGCATACGTTAATAACGGAAGTATTTGTGAAAATACAAAGGGGAAGCATGCGATAACAATGGTAACCAAACCGACCACAATAGTCGTTTTTCTTCGAGAATGGTTAAAAAATATGGCCTGAGCGGCCAAGCCTGCCCTATACAAATTGGTGATGGCCGTGGTCCAACCTGCAACGATTACGATGACAAACCCTGACCAACCCAAGGCGTAGTACGCTACATCGCCCGGATCAAGTTCTACGATAGTTTTTCCTAAAATTACAGCGGCACCGGCCCCCATCACACCAGCGGCAATCCAGGCTACATAATGACCGAACATCATTCCGGTACTTGTGGCCAAGGCGTATGATTTCTTTTTCGCGAAACGCAACAGCGCCATATCTATTAGGCCAAAATGTGTAATGGTGTTAGCTGCCCAAGCGAAGCCGATGACCTCGACCAGACCGATGCCCGGTTCGCCGTTACTATCGACCCCTGTCCATATGGACTGATCGCCAAGTGACATAATATCGCCCCATCCTGATGGTAAGGTTTTGCCCAAAACATCGAGCGATAAGGCCGGCAATAGCACCATGGCCCCACAGGTAAACATCACGAACAACCATGGTGCGCAAACACCTGAAAATTCGGAAACCGCATTAAAACCATAAATAGCGATGGAAACCACCACGACCCCTACCGCGAAAACAATCAAAATAAACCAGAAATTGGTCGGGTACCAGTTGAGCTGTGCAGGTATATCGAAAGCAAAACGAACCGCTGTAGACGACACGGTAATCATTGCTGCCGAAATGACCGAAAAGATAATCACATTGGCCCAATTATAGAGTTTGGTCATCGAGTCACCGGCAACCTTGTTCAGATAAGTATAGAGACTAAGCCGTGTATCAACGGCTATAGGTGATGTAATGAAGGTCCAACTAAGTACCGCCAGAATATTACCGATCAAGAGGCCCAATAATATATCCTTGGTTTGCGCGCCCAAGGCAACAAATGTCGCCCCGATAACAAATTCAGTGGCGGCCACATGCTCGGCGGCATAAAGCCCCGCAAAGTGGGTCCAATCATGTAGTTTATGTTTGGCGACAGGTAACTGCTCTTCGTCTAGGGAATCAAAATCTTGAAAATTTTGAGTGCTATTCATTTCTTTGGTTGGTTTTTTAATGCTGGTTAACGTAGTAAGAATGGTCTAGATTATACATTGTGCATCACAAGATAGGAATATAAAAAATGATTTCGGTGATTATTAAAGAACCTAACTAATTTAGAAATTAGTAGATGAATTCATCACAGAAAACACCACGCTAACCATTTAAAAGTCTATGTGATTTTTAAGATAGCCCCCCGAATTTTATTGCCTTTTCGTAATCACGAACTCCACTCGCCGATTTTGTTGTCGGCCTTTTTCATCTGTATTAAGGGCTATCGGTTTTGTACTGCCAAAGCCCGAGTACTCGATACGTGATTGAGGCAAGCCCAAATAAATAAGGTATTCAGCAACTGTTTTCGCGCGCTGTTGGGAAAGCACCAGATTATAATCTTCAGTACCACTATCATCGGTATGGCCACTGATGTCAATATGTAACATGGCATTTTCCAAGAGGTGGTCGTATACTTTTTGAAGCTCTTTCTTTGAAGTTTCCAGCAACGAAGATCGATCAAAGTCAAAAAGTACATCTTTAAAAATATAACTCTTGTCAAGTTCTATCTTTTTGGTTTCTTTACCGTCGGCAATGGCGACCAGTTCGCTTGTTTCTCGTGGTGGGTCATTCAAACTAACCGAAACCATATCTACATAGTAATAGGCCCCTTGCTTTGCATTATTCTTGGTCTTGAACATTCGGGTTCGGGCATTAGTCTTGAAATTGCCCAAGACCAAAAATCGTTCGCTTCCCTTGGCCTTGAATTGGGTGTGCACCAAGATCCAATCTTTGGTGTCGGAATAAAAGTTGGTATACCCCACTTCTAGATAATTATAATCATTATCCTTTACTGCATATAAGCTTTTCTTTGAAAGCTCTTTTTTAATAGGAAGGGCCAATTTATCCTTAGAAAATAGAATACCAAATTCCTTGATCGCGAAGTCCGATCGTTCGGCAAGACTTACATAAAATGAAACGGCATAGTTTTTTCCTTCGAGCAAGGGTTCGGAAAGCTCTGCTTGTAGGTATTCCCTATAATCATCCGGGGCGTATAGATATAAACCTGCATAGCCTTTTCCAAAATCCGCAGGTTGACTTCCATTGAAGTTTTCAGGTGTTCCCATGGCTTCACTGCAGGCATTGAAGTAGTCCGTGGAACCTTCGGTAGGCGTAGACCAAGCTTTAACATCTTCATCAAAATTACCAAGCGCTTTTGGGCAATTTACGAATGCTTCAAAACTTGGATTTTTAAGAAGGTTCTGGGCCCTCATTTGGCCAACCAAGTTTAGAAAAATAAAAAGAGAAACGAATTTTAAACGAATGGTCAAAATAGACGGACTTTGTTACTTTATACTAAAGTATGAATTTAGCCGCTACTTACTTTAAGTTCGGCCTTACGTTCGTTTAAATGGCTCTATTTAGGGATGTTAGGAATTCATTTGTAAAATTAAGGCCATTCTACCATTACCGTTATATCAAAACCTACCTGTTCGTCAACAAATGAAATAGTGGAAGGTTTCGTATTCTGATGCTCAGAAAAATTTATGATGCCCCTAAAATCGGTATCGAAGAAAAAATCTTGTGGAGTATCGGGAGCGTCATCATCCGCCGCATAAACATATAGGGATCTATATATGGGTATGTAAAGATCCTTATCCGCTAAGTTCCAAGTCAAGTCACCCTGGTTTTTCTTTATATCTGAAAAATACCAATCTCTTTCAGACGGATCGTCTTCGGTAAAATTCATACCGAAATAGCCGATTTTCTTAAATAGGAAGAATACATCCGCCAAGTGTTCAGGGTCGCTTTCTAAAAACTCATCATCCCAAGTATTGTCTTTGTTCGGAAAGTTGTTCATGATCAAACCCGTAATCTTTACGGTCTCTCCCCTCACCACTTCAAATGAAATATTTTTTGTGAGCACATTACCATCAAAGTCCTTGACCGTTATCGGTATGATAAAATCCCCTATGCTTTCGCTTCCAAAATATAGACTTCCTACTACATCATTTTCTCCGATAGGACCTTTTTCACGATCGTTGCCCGTACCATAGTTCCAACCTAATTGAGGAAAAAGGCTTGTTCACTTTTACCGTTATTTCAGCAAGCTCATCAACACCAAGTACATCTTTACTAGCTATAAGTTCAAATGATAATGCATCATTAGGTTTTTTAGCATCATCTTTTGAACAGCTAATGAATAAGATAAAACTTAAGGTAGCACCAAAATAAAAAAAGGACTTGATTTTCATTCTGAAGAATTTAAGTAAGTTCAATTAACAAATTAGCTCATACCAACGTACAATTGGCAATTTAATAGGCAAATCTAATCTAAATCAGTAGAATATTATACTTCATTAAAAATCGAACTTATAGGTAGCGCCAGCCAAAATTTGAAGTCCTTGTACCGGATAATTGGCCCAACGGGCATAATTATTGTTCGCAATGTTGGCCGCTTTTACAAATACCGACAACTGATCGCTAAGGCGGTGCCCTACGTGTGCATTGGCATCAAAATAGCCGTCCAAAGTGATTTTTTGAAACTGAGAAGGCGCTAGACTAGCAACGGCCACCGATGAAAAATCTTCCCGTTCACCTATGTAGAACAGATTGGCACCCATGTACCATTTCTTCCCTATTTGATAATCCATAAACAACGAGCCTGTCATTTTAGGCAAGTTCCAAGCGGGTTGGTCGGTCTCGGTATTATAACTGAACACTTCGGCATTGATGCCCAAGGTAAAATTTCGGTTTACGTCAACGTTCAATTCACCAAATGCGCCAAAGGTTTTGATATCGTCATAAAATAAGGCGAACGAATTACCATAATAATACCCTTTATCATCGTTTCTAAAAGTATTTACAGGGTTTGACACGAATAAAGGCTTCCTGTTTTCTGCAGTATACGAGCCTTTGATGTTGTAGCTTAAATTGGGGAGCAATTGCCCCCTAAGGCCTACATAGGCGTCGTATTTCTTATCGGTAGGTATAATCTCCAAGGTTGGTGATACATACGGATTTAGCTCAACATATTCGTAGTACGAATTTTGATTTAAGTCGCCCACGATGCCCCCATAGGCAATTGCCAAGTCGTTCAACAAACGATATGATGCGGTTACCGCCGGGTAAATGTAGAAGTTGCCATCACCGAGTTCACCATCGCGACCATATACAAAATTAACGCCCAAGTTCAATGAAAGATCATCGCGCAACATGGTCAAACTAGGGTTTACACCCACTTGTAATTGGCTGTATTTAATTCCCTCATTGTTCTCTGCGCTTTTAAGGTCGGCATTTTTAAAGCTACCGTTTACATAATCAGCCTTGAATTTTATACCCAAAGTTTCTTCATTTACGGGAAATTCAAAACCTGCCCCGAAAATAGCCCTGTTCTCCCCTGATTCTACGGCATCCCAAAATCTTCTATATTTCAATTCGGCATTGGTAAAATAGGCATCCTCTACGTTAATATGTGCCCCGGCCTCGCCCATGTAATAATTCTGACGCTCATCTATCCCAGAAACGGTTGCGGGATCTGTTCCCTCGGGCAGTCCGTACCAATTATACAATTGATGTTTTACCCCAAGGTCAGCGCCCCAATTTAGGTCGCTGTCCCTTTTGGCATACGAAGCATCAAGTTTACTTTTTGAATACTTGTTGTCCAAGATGATTCCAGCGATATCGGCCCGAGACGAATTATGATCTAAACCTATCGTATAGCTCGATTCTCGATCTATGGTTCGGCTAGTATAAAACTTGCCCATAATATTTGCAGGATTACCCCCGCCCGCCGAAGCATACGAATTATAAAGTATGGGTGGCGGTGTTTTTTTTACGGCAGAAGCTTTTCCTTTATCAGGGGTAAAGGTAGAAGCCACTGGAACCGAAAAAATACTATACTCGATCTTCTTCTTTTGAAGTACGATAGAGTCGTTCAAGTTCGGCATGGACTTGATCTTAAAAGCATCTGAAATCGTTGGAGTATACGCTTTTGTTACGGTTACGGTTTCCGTACCTAGGTCATCTTCTTCCTTATCCTGGGCAATGGCAGATTGAAGGATTCCGACGAATAACAAAGCAAATAATAATAGGTTCTTGTTCATACTGTGTTCGTTTGTTCGCTTTTTTTTGGAGTTGCAAATTTCGGTTCATAGAACCCTAAGTTACTAGCCCTTTGACTGCGCTCAGGATGATATCGTCCTAAGCACAATCCTTTTAATTTAAGTTTTTAGTTTCCGTTAGGGTTGACCGATGAATTGCTTTTCGCTTCTCTTGATTTTATGATAGAAAGTTCTCCTCGAGCTTCCGCTACTATTTCCGGATATTGACTAAAATTAGTGGTGACACTTTCCAAAATATAAGTAGCTTGGTAGGCATCGCCCAAGACATAATAATTCTTTGCCATGATAATCAAGCCTTTGCCACCCCATTCTTTGTAACTGGAATAATCTTTGGCCAATTTTTGAACCGCGATATTCGAATTTTCGTGGTCACCTGCTTTATTTTTGAAATAGGCATCGTAGTACAATGCTTCGGCAGCTGTGGCCCCACTTGCTATTTTCAACACCTCTGCATAGGCAGATGCTGCTTTGGTCTCATCGCCGGTAGCAATGGCCGAACGTGCGATCATTATCTGTGCATCTGCCATGATACGATTGTCAATCGATGGTGTTGCCAGTACTTTTTCGGCATAGGCCAAAGTCTTGTCATAATTCTTCTGACCATAATAGCCCTTCATCAAATTTGACTGGGCAAACGTTCGGTTCTGTTGAATGTCAGCTTGCGCTTCCAAACGTTCTAAATACGGTAATGCTGCATTGTAATCATTTTTGCCGATATAAACTTCACAAACCCTGGTCAGTGCCTGTTCGGCATATTCACTCGCACCTCTGTCCGCAACATACTGATAGTACTGAAGCGCCTGATCTTTTTGACCTTTGGCAAAATATAATTG